>NZ_MLHJ01000047.1 GCF_001998965.1 Rodentibacter rarus | reverse complement strand
TATGGAATAAAAGTGCGGTAGTTTTGCCGTGCTTTTTCTCACTAGTTTTGGATAGGGAAAGTGAATTGGTAGTTTGACGTAAGTTTGACGCAATAGGTGCTAAAAGGTGTGAAAAGTTGATAGGTTGATAAGATGTGATTATAATGTCTATGTATGTAGGTCTTTGATTTATAAAGTATTTGTAATTATCATCTATTGATAAAGGTTCGGTCTTGAAAACCGGCGAGGGTTTACGCCCTCCGTGAGTTCGAATCTCACTTCCTCCGCCATCAAATTTTTAAAATCCCCTAAATAGAAGTTTAGGGGATTTTGCTTTTTCCTTCATTAATAATTTTAGTTGGAATACGGCTACTATTATTTTTCTGAATTATTTTTGCTGTTTTGTTCTTCTTTGAAAGCTAAATATTCTTCTAATAGCTCAATCGCTTCTTGACATTTTTGGCGGCGGTGTTTGTAGCCTTCAGCTAATCGTATTGCTTTTTGTTGATTTTCGGGAAGTGTTTCTGTGCGAATCAGATCGCGTTGTTGTTGATATAAATGATTGAGTTGTTCAAGTGCCTCATAATATTTTTCTAAACGTTCACGTGGTGGTAATTTATGAATATCGTGATGCGCTTTTTTTAGCAGAGAAGTTTGAGATTGACGTTCAATAAACCGGTTATTTTTTCTACTTAGGGTTTCTGATAGTGCGTGACATTGTTTGAGTAAATGGTTGGTCATAAACAAATAGTAGTTGATTTCCGTTAAATCAAGGGATTTGATTTTTTCTAAAGTTTTATTAATTTCAGCAAAATAAAAGGCAACGGTTTGTCTACTTTCGCTGAATAAAGTGCGGTCAAATTTGGTGAAGATTTTTTCTTCTAATCTTGATGAATAAGTGTGTTGAAGCTGTTGAACTTTTTGTTCCAGAGTGTTGATAAGCTGTTGAATTGTCATAAAAAATCCCCCTAGTTGGGGGATTATAATCCTTAAAGGTACATGGCGGCAATCCAGCCGAAGATAATGAGTGGAATATTATAGTGAATGAATGTTGGTACAACAGAATCCCAAATGTGATCGTGTTTACCATCCATATTTAAACCGGATGTCGGTCCTAATGTGGAATCAGAAGCCGGGGAGCCTGCATCGCCTAATGCGGCCGCAACACCAACAATAGAAACCGTTGCCAATGGGGAGAAACCAAAAGAGAGGCAAAGTGGCACATAAATAGAGGTAATGATAGGAACGGTAGAGAAGGAGGAGCCAATTCCCATAGTAATTAATAGCCCAACAAGTAGCATTAGTAATGCGGCAAGCCCTTTACTTTGAATGCCACCATTACTTAGGTTTTGCACGAGATCGGTGACACCGCTGGTGGCATTAATCACATTAGCAAAGCCGGACGCAGCGATCATCACAAAACCAATCATTGCCATTAAACGCAAACCTTGTTGGAAAATATCGTTGCTTTCTTTGAGTTTGAAGATACCAAACACGGCGAAAATCATTAAACCGACTAAGCCGCCAATAATGGTTGAGCTGGTGAAAAGCTGGGTGGCAAAGGTCGCCACAATCGCAATGATACTGGCGGTAATGTGTTTTGGATGAATATTGGCAATATGTGCTTCAATGTCGTTTGTAGTTGGTTCTTCAATAATCACATTATATTCGCGTGGTTTGCGATAGGTGATGAATACGGCGGTCAATAAGCCTAAAATCATCCCGGTGACCGGTAATAGCATCGCAAGGGAAACTTGTGCAACGTCAGTTTGTAAGCCTAAGGCTGCTCCCGCTTGATTGATATTTTTCACTAAAATACTTTCGATAAAGATTTTCCCAAAGCCTACCGGTAACAGCATATAGGTGGCGGTAAGACCGAATGTTAACACACAGGCTACCGCACGGCGGTCGATTTTCAAACGGTTAAAGATTGAAAGCAAGGGGGGAATCACAATTGGGATAAAGGCAATATGCACAGGTAAGAGATTTTGGGATGAAATGGCGAACAACGCCAATACCGCAAAAATCAAATATTTAAACCAAGCAAGATTATTACCTGTTGGGGTTTTATTGATTTTTGTGATGATTTTATAGGCGAGTAAATCCGTGATACCTGATTTAGAGATCGCAATGGCAAAGGCTCCAAGCATGGCATAGTTCATCGCCACTTCAGCACCACCGCCTAAACCACCGGTGAAAGTTTCGATGGTTTTAGTTAAACCAAGATCACCGCATAAGCCGGCAGTGAGTGCCGCAATCACGAGTGCAATCACCACGTTAATACGTAGTAAACTCAAGGCGAGTAAGACAATAATTGAGATAACAACGGGGTTTGATAACATTGTATTTTTTCCTCATAGATTAATGTGTTAATAGGGGGGGAATGTTAAAGAAATTGAAATGATAATGCTGCATAGTTAATTTACTCCTGTTTTATAAAAGAAACCCCTCGAAAGTTGCCTTCCGAGGGGTAAGATTTTTCATTATCCTATTTGACTCGGAAGAAATCTTCCAAGCACGCCACACACCTGAAAGATTATTCAGTGAAACGGTGGTGAGGGTGGATAATGTTCATATTTAAATCTCCAAATTAAGACCGGTCTCTAAGCTACTGGAAAACGCAAACGATTGCAACCCCCTTTTTTGAAAAAATTTAAAGTGCGGTTGTTTTTTTCTTCTGTTTTTATTTCCATGGGGATATGGGGAAAACCGTCAAGCGTTTTTAAATGATTGACCATATAACAGAATAATTCAGCGGTGCGTTCCGTATCGTAGAGGGCTGAATGGGCTTGTTTACCATCAAACGGAATATTGGCGGCTTGGCAGGCTTTGACCAGCACCGTTTGTCCGAACATTAATCCTGCCAAACTTGCGGTATCAAACATACCGAAAGGGTGGAAAGGATTACGTTTGAGCCCGGTGCGCTCCGCCGCTGCCATCACAAAGCGTTGATCGAACATCGCATTGTGTGCCACGATAATTGAGCGTTGACATTCCGCTTCTTTTTGAGCACGACGTACCATTTGGAATAATCCGGTTATCGCCTCTAATTCTGATACCGCACCACGTAACGGATTATGAATATCAATGCCGTTAAATTTTAAGGAGTCAGGATTGATATTCGCCCCTGCAAAAGGTTCAATGTGAAAATGGCATTTTTGATCCGGGTGTAAATAACCCTTTTCATCCATTTTTAACGTGATGGCAGCCAGTTCCAATAAGGCATCTTTTTCGGCATTAAAACCGGCCGTTTCCACATCAATAATCACGGGAAAATAGCCACGAAAACGATTTTTCAATTGATTGTGATAAGGAATTTCTTGAGCATCGGACATAGCGTATCCTTAAAAAAATAAAATAACGCAGGCGAGCCTACGTTATTAAAACATCATAGAAAATGACCGCACTTTAATTGCCGAGTCCGGCTTTTGCACTTTTATTTTCGATAAATTCGATTTTGTAACCATCCGGATCTTCGACAAAAGCAATCACCGTTGTACCGCCTTTTACCGGACCGGGTTCACGAGTAATTTTTCCACCATTGGCACGCACCGCCTCACAGGTTGCCACGATATCATCCACACCAATGGCAATATGCCCATAGGCAGAGCCAAGATCATATTCCGTTACCCCCCAATTGTAGGTGAGTTCTATCACCGAAGATTTATCTTCATCATCGTAACCTAAAAAGGCTAAGGAATATTTATACTCTGGATTTTCGCTGGTACGCAATAAACGCATACCTAAAACATCTTGATAAAATTGAATGGAACGATCTAAATCGCCCACACGTAACATCGTATGTAAAATTTTCATGATTTATTCCTTTTTTGTGGGAAATGAGTGGCGAGATTATGCCACAGATTGAATATTAAATCAGTAAAAGCCTTAAGTTAAAGAAATAGGAGGAAACGGTTCCCCCTTTATTTAATGTGAGTTTATTTCACCGCCACCATTGAACCAAAATTGAAACACTGAAACCATAGTTCTACTTGAGAAAAGCCGATGTTTTTTAAGCGTGCTTTGTGAGTTTCGATGCTGTCGGTACGCATCACATTTTCCAGTGCAGTGCGTTTTTGGCTCACTTCGAGTTCGCTGTAACCGTTAGCCCGTTTGAATTGATGGTGTAAATCAATCAGCAGATCATCGACTTTCTTATCTTCAAAACAGAATTTTTCCGAAAGCACTAACACACCATTTGGATTTAACCCCTGATAAATTTTGCTGAGCAATGCCAAGCGGTCTTCAGGAGGTAAAAATTGCAGGGTGAAATTTAAAATCACCATTGAGGCATTTTGGATTTCCACCTGGCGAATATCATCACAGAGAATCTCTACGGGAATATCGCTTTGATAGGCGGCAATATGTTGTCGACAGCGTTCAACCATGGGTTGGGAATTATCAATCCCAATGATTTTGACATTGGGTTGATGAATATTTCGCCGTGCGGAAAGGGTAGCAGCCCCTCGCGAGCAGCCGAGATCATAGACTTGGCTGTTTGGGGTAACAAAGCGTTCGGCAAGCATACCAATGGCGGTAATGATATTGGCATAACCCGGCACGGAGCGTTGGATCATATCAGGGAACACTTCTGCGACGTTTTCATCAAAGGTGAAATCGCCCAGTTTTTCTATGGGGGTGGCAAAGAGAGTATCTTTCATAATTTAACCGGTATGAGCTTGGGATGATTATATCCTAGACTAAAAGTGCGGTTATTTTAGGGCAAGTTTTTAATGGGTCAAATAAATTTCGGTTTCTGATTTTAAATGGACGGCTTTTTCCGTATAATCCAACGACATTTTATTTTTAGCCGAATTAAGGAACAGGATATGATGCGTACACATTATTGCGGTGCTTTAAACCGTAACTATATTGGACAAGAAGTGACATTAAGCGGTTGGGTTCATCGTCGTCGTGATTTAGGGGGCTTAATTTTTATTGATATGCGTGACCGTGAGGGCATCGTTCAAGTGTGTTTTGACCCGAAATACCAGGAGGCGTTAACGGCAGCGGGTGGTTTGCGTAACGAATTTTGTATTCAAATTCAAGGTGAAGTGCTTGCTCGTCCGGAAAATCAAATCAATAAAACTATGGCGACGGGTGAAGTAGAGATTTTGGCGAAAGCCTTGCGTATTTATAATGCTTCTGATGTATTACCACTGGATTTCAATCAAAACAACACTGAAGAACAACGCTTGAAATTCCGTTATTTGGATTTACGCCGTCCGGAAATGGCACAGCGTTTAAAAACCCGTGCGAAAATCACCAGTTTTGTTCGCCGTTTTATGGACGATAACGGTTTCTTGGATATGGAAACCCCTATGCTCACCAAAGCCACACCGGAAGGGGCGCGCGATTATCTTGTGCCAAGCCGTGTACATAAAGGGAAATTCTATGCTCTCCCACAATCACCACAGCTTTTCAAACAGCTTTTAATGATGTCCGGTTTTGATCGCTATTATCAAATTGTTAAATGTTTCCGTGATGAGGATTTACGCGCAGATCGTCAACCGGAATTTACCCAAATCGATGTGGAAACCTCTTTTTTAACTGCTCCGGAAGTGCGTGAGATCATGGAGAGAATGGTGCATGGCTTGTGGTTAGATATCTTGGGGGTGGATTTAGGTCAATTCCCTGTGATGACTTGGCAGGAAGCAATGCAACGTTTTGGCTCGGATAAACCGGATTTGCGTAACCCATTAGAAATGGTGGATGTGGCAAATATTGTGAAAACGGTGGATTTTAAAGTCTTCCAAGGACCGGCGAATGATCCGAACGGCCGTGTTGCTGTTATTCGAGTGCCTAATGGCAACGAGATCACCCGTAAACAAATTGATGAATATACCCAATTTGTCGGGATTTATGGTGCGAAAGGGTTGGCTTGGTTAAAAGTAAACGATGTGAATACAGGGCTTGAGGGGGTACAAAGCCCGATTGCCAAATTCTTAAATGAAGAGGTCTTAAAAGCGTTATTTGAGCGTGTCGGTGCACAAACAGGGGATATTCTCTTCTTTGGTGCAGACAAGTGGCAAACCACTACAGACTCCATGGGCGCGCTTCGTTTGAAACTTGGGCGGGATCTTGGTTTGACCCGTTTAGACGAATGGCAACCGCTTTGGGTGATTGATTTCCCAATGTTCGAACGGGACGATGAAGGCAATCTCGCCGCAATGCATCACCCGTTTACTTCACCAAAAGATTTCACGCCTGAACAATTAGAAGCCGAGCCAACCTCAGCGGTGGCGAATGCTTATGATATGGTGATTAATGGTTATGAAGTAGGTGGCGGGTCGGTGCGTATTTTTGAGCCGAAAATGCAACAAACCGTGTTCCGTATCTTAGGCATTGATGAAGAACAGCAACGGGAAAAATTCGGTTTCTTATTGGATGCTTTAAAATTCGGTACGCCACCGCATGCCGGCCTTGCCTTCGGATTGGATCGCTTAACCATGTTATTAACCGGTACGGATAATATTCGTGATGTGATTGCTTTCCCGAAAACGACCGCGGCGGCTTGTTTAATGACTGATGCACCAAGTGTGGCGAACCCGCAAGCGTTGGAAGAACTTGCCATTTCGGTGGTGAAAGCGGAATAATATTTCTGCTTTAAGACAACACTGATCTGCTTCCCAAAAGTTGGATTCACTATCTCACTGATTAAGGAGCAGATTTTTTATGGCGAAACATATCCCGCTCTTTAAACGGAAAATGATGGATTTTGCTCTAATTATTACCAATGACAGTCCAAAACAGACGGCTATTTTGAGTTCACTTAACACGAGGTCATGACAAATTGCTCAATTTAACTATTTGAGAGCAAATAACTTAGCGAAGGTCACCTCATTGCAGGAGAGGTCATAAGAGAAAGCGAAGGATTATTCATTTTTCACATATCCTCATTTCAGGAGATATATGAAAAACCCGATCTTTAAGGATATTCTAAAGCCGTACGTAAAACGTACGGCTTTCTGATTAGTGGGTACTTGTACTGGTTGTGTTACGATTTGCCCGTTTACGCTCGTTTTCCGTGAGCAGTTTTTTGCGGATACGGATCGATTCTGGTGTCACTTCCACCAATTCATCGTCATCAATAAATTCAATGGCTTGTTCAAGGCTAAATTTCACCGGTGTGGTAAGCACAATAGCATCATCTTTACCGGAAGCCCGCATATTAGTGAGTTTTTTACCTTGCAAACAGTTAACGGTTAAATCATTTGAACGGCTATGGATACCAATGATTTGCCCTTCATAAACTTCTACGTTGGCATCGATCATTAATTTGCCTCGTTCTTGTAAACCAAATAAGGCATAGGCGAGGGCTTTACCTGTTGCGTTAGAAATTAACACCCCATTTTTACGCTGACCGATTTCGCCGCCTTTGATGTCGTCATAATGGCTGAAACTGGAGTAAAGTAAACCGGTTCCGGAAGTCATCGTCATAAATTCGCCACGGAAGCCGATTAGCCCACGGCTTGGAATGATATATTCTAAACGGACACGACCTTTGCCGTCCGGCAACATATCACGTACTTCACCTTTGCGGATACCAAGTGCTTCCATCACAGACCCTTGATGTTGTTCTTCCACATCAATGGTGACTTGCTCATAAGGCTCTTGTTTTTTGCCGTCAATTTCACGATAAATAACTTTCGGACGAGAAACTGCAAGCTCATAACCTTCACGGCGCATATTTTCAATGAGTACTGAAAGATGCAATTCGCCTCGACCTGATACACGGAACTCATCGGGGTTCGGGGTTTCTTCCACGCGCAACGCCACATTGTGAACCAATTCTTTATTTAAACGTTCAAGAATTTGACGTGAAGTCACATATTTTCCTTCTTGACCGGCAAAAGGGGAGGTATTGACACAGAAGAACATAGTCACCGTCGGCTCATCAACAGTTAATGAGGGTAAGGCTTCAACGGCATTGATATCACAAATGGTATCGGAAATATTAAGCTCGCCTAAGCCGGTAATCGCCACGATATCGCCTGCATAAGCCATTTCTTCTTCATAACGTTGTAAACCAAGGTGTCCAAGTACTTGACCCACACGCCCTTGACGGGTTTTGCCTTCGCTATTAATGATGGTGACCGGTTGATTAGGTTTAATCGAACCACGTTTAATGCGACCGATACCAATCACGCCCACATAGCTGTTGTAATCCAATTGGGAGATTTGCATTTGGAATGGCGCATCTAATTCCACCTTTGGGGACTCAACATATTTAACAATGGCCTCAAATAATGGGGTCATATCTTCTGCCAATTCTTCGTGTTCTAAACCTGCCACGCCATTTAATGCGGAAGCATAAATAATCGGGAAATCTAATTGTTCATCGGTTGCCCCAAGGTTGACAAAGAGATCGAAGACTTGATCCACCACCCAATCCGGACGGGCACCGGGACGGTCCACTTTGTTGATGACAACAATCGGTTTTAAACCGTGCGCAAAGGCTTTTTGGGTCACAAAACGGGTTTGTGGCATGGGGCCGTCAAAGGCATCGACTACTAAAAGTACGGAATCCACCATAGAAAGCACACGTTCTACTTCACCGCCGAAGTCTGCGTGCCCTGGAGTATCGACAATGTTGATACGGTAGTCATTCCAGTTAATTGCGGTGTTTTTAGCCAGGATCGTAATACCACGTTCTTTTTCGAGATCATTTGAGTCCATCACTCGCTCGTCGATGTCGCCACGAGTGGCTTCAAAAGTGCCGGATTGTTGAAGAAGTTTATCTACAAGTGTAGTTTTACCATGGTCAACGTGGGCGATAATCGCAATATTGCGTAGTTTGTTAATATCAATTTTGTCTGTCATTGCTTATTCTGAATAGGTTAAGGGTGGGTGAAACGGTGTTTCACGCACGTATTAAAAGATTTGTTAGTTTCTATTTTCATGCGTGGGGTGCAGGCAATTCACACACCTTATGGAGTAAATTGCGCCTATATCTTGGCACGAAAGGGCGGAGATTATACATAACTTTTATGCTATCTGCTATGTTAAATAAGAAAAATAAATCCGCTGAAAAGCACGGTGGATTACGCTATAATGTGCCCTATTTTTAATAATCCTTACCCTGAAGAAATAGAGAGGAATGACTATGTCAAACGCAAATGCCATCGCAAACGTATTTAAACTTATTGAAGAAAACAACATCAAATTCGTGCTTCTTCGATTTACTGATATTAAAGGCAAAGAACACGGTGTATCTATTCCGGTGAATCTTGTGGATGAAGAGATGTTTGAAGACGGTAAAATGTTTGATGGTTCATCCGTAGAAGGTTGGAAAACTATCAATAAAGCCGATATGCTTTTAATGCCAATGGCGGAAACTGCCGTAGTCGATCCATTTGCGCAAATCCCGACACTCTCTCTTCGTTGTAGCGTGTATGAGCCGACAACAATGCAAAGTTATGATCGAGACCCTCGCTCTATTGCTATTCGTGCTGAAAATTATATGCGTTCTACCGGCATTGCGGATCAAGCATTTTTTGGCCCGGAGCCGGAATTCTTCTTATTTGATGATGTGCGTTTTGATGTGTCGATGAACCGTGCTTCTTTTTCTATTGATGATGTGGAAGCCGCTTGGAATACCAACAAAAAATACGAAGGGGGCAACAATGCCTACCGCCCATTGAAAAAAGGCGGGTATTGTGCTGTTGCGCCGATTGACAGTGCGCATGACATTCGCTCTGAAATGTGTTTGCTTTTAGAAGAAATGGGATTAGTGATTGAAGCGCATCACCACGAAGTGGCAACAGCAGGGCAAAATGAGATTGCGACAAAATTCAACAGCTTAACCTTAAAAGCCGATGAAACCCAAATCTATAAATATGTGGTACAAAATGTCGCCCTTGAACACGGCAAAACTGCCTGTTTTATGCCGAAACCGATCACCGGTGACAACGGTTCGGGAATGCACTGCAATATGTCATTAAGTAAAGAGGGAAAAAATATCTTCCAAGGGGATAAATATGCCGGTCTTTCTGAAACCGCTCTTTACTATATTGGTGGCATTATTAAACACGCCAAAGCGTTAAATGCCTTCACCAACCCAACGACCAACTCTTATAAACGCTTAGTGCCGGGTTATGAAGCACCGGTGTTATTGGCTTATTCCGCAAGCAACCGTTCTGCCTCAATTCGCATTCCTGCAGTGACAAGCCCGAAAGCGATTCGTATTGAAGCCCGTTTCCCTGATCCAATGGCAAACCCATATCTTGCCTTCGCTGCTTTATTAATGGCGGGATTAGATGGCATTGTGAATAAAATTCACCCGGGCGATGCGATGGATAAAAACCTTTATGATTTACCACCGGAAGAACTGAAAGATATCCCTGCTGTGGCAAGCTCACTGGAAGAGGCTTTAAATGCGTTAGAGAAAGACTACGAATTCTTAACTCACGGTAATGTCTTCAGCAAAGAATTTGTAGAAGCCTTCATCAGTATTAAACGCAAAGAAGTCGAACGCTTAAATATGACCCCACATCCGGTGGAATTTGAAATGTATTATGCATAATTAAAAAAACAAACCACAATTACAATTATAGAAGAGCAGATAGATTGATTTTAATTGTTCTTCTTTATTTTTATATTTTTTTATTTATAATTCTGCAAAATTTAACACCTAATAAAAGTAGGGAATATATGTCTAAAAAAATCTTAGTTACAGGCGGAGCCGGTTTTATTGGTTCTGCGGTCGTTCGCTATATTATTGAAAATACGCAAGATAGTGTAGTCAACGTAGATAAATTGACCTATGCGGGCAATTTAGAATCTCTCGAAACGGTGGAAAATAGTCCACGCTATGCCTTTGAGCAAGTAGATATTTGCGATGCCAAAGCACTCGCTCACGTGTTTGAACATCATCAACCTGATGCGGTTATGCACTTAGCGGCAGAGAGTCATGTTGACCGTTCTATTGATGGGCCGGCAGCCTTTATTGAAACCAATATTGTCGGTACTTATACCTTATTGGAAGTGGCTCGTGCTTATTGGAATGATTTAAGCAATGAGAAAAAATCGGCATTCCGTTTCCATCATATTTCAACAGATGAAGTTTACGGCGATTTAGAGGGGACAGAGGATCTTTTTACCGAGACCACTCCTTATGCGCCATCGAGTCCTTATTCAGCCTCCAAAGCCTCCAGCGATCACTTAGTTCGTGCTTGGTTACGCACTTACGGTTTGCCAACGATAGTCACTAACTGCTCAAATAACTATGGTCCTTTCCATTTCCCAGAAAAATTGATTCCACTAATGATCTTAAATGCCTTAGAGGGGAAACCGCTTCCGGTATATGGCAATGGTCAGCAAATTCGTGATTGGCTATTTGTGGAAGATCATGCCCGTGCTTTATATAAAGTCGTTACCGAAGGGAAAATTGGTGAAACTTACAATATTGGTGGACACAATGAGAAAGCCAACATCGATGTAGTTCGTACCATCTGTTCTCTATTAGAAGAGTTCGTACCAAACAAACCGATGGGGGTAACAAAATACGAAGATTTAATCACTTATGTGAAAGATCGCCCCGGTCACGATGTACGTTATGCTATTGATGCCACAAAAATCGGGCGTGAGTTAGGTTGGAAACCGCAAGAAACGTTTGAATCGGGCATTCGCAAAACCGTAGAGTGGTATTTAAATAATAAAAAATGGTGGAGCCGAGTGTTGGATGGTTCTTATAGCCGTGAACGCTTAGGTAATCAATAAGCAATAAGTTGTCAGATTTTAGATTTATAAAAATGCTATAAAATTTGACCGCTCTTTTAAAGGTATTCTTATGAAAGGTATTATCCTTGCGGGTGGATCCGGTACTCGTCTCTATCCTATTACGCGTGGTGTGTCGAAACAGCTTTTGCCGGTGTATGACAAACCAATGATTTATTATCCCCTCTCAGTGCTAATGTTGGCGGGGATTCGTGATATTTTGATTATCACAACGCCTGAAGATAACGAAAGCTTTAAACGTTTATTAGGTAATGGAAGTGATTTCGGCATCAACTTACAATATGCGGTTCAACCTAGCCCGGATGGTTTGGCGCAAGCATTTCTAATTGGCGAAGAATTTATTAATGGCGATAGCTGTTGCTTGGTTTTAGGCGATAACATTTTCTATGGACAACATTTTTCACAAATGTTGCAAGAAGCGGTTGCGCAACCCTATGGTGCAACGGTTTTTGGTTATTTAGTAAAAGATCCGGAGCGTTTTGGGGTCGTAGAATTTGATGAAAATTTCAAAGCAATTTCTATTGAAGAAAAACCTGCTCAGCCAAAATCAAATTATGCGGTAACAGGCTTGTATTTCTATGACAATCGAGTGGTTGAGTTTGCTAAACAAGTGAAACCTTCAGCACGAGGGGAACTAGAAATTACGACATTAAATGAAATGTACTTGAAAGATGGTTCATTGAATGTTCAGCTACTTGGTCGTGGTTTTGCGTGGTTAGATACCGGTACACACGAGAGCTTGCACGAGGCAGCCTCTTTCGTACGTACTATTGAAAATGTGCAAGGATTACAGGTTGCCTGTTTAGAAGAAATTGCGTGGCGTAATGGCTGGTTAACCTCTGAACAAGTGGAAACATTAGCTAAGCCAATGACAAAAAACGAATACGGTCAATATTTGCTATGTCTAGTCAAAGAGGATAAGTAAATGGCAAAGTTTTTGATTACAGGGGCAAACGGACAGGTCGGCTATTGTTTAACCAAACAACTACAAGATAAACACGAAATTTTAGCCGTTGATCGTGATGAGCTTGATATTACCGATCAAAGTGCGGTGCAAAATACGGTCGAAAATTTTCGACCGGATGTCATTATCAATGCTGCAGCTCATACTGCTGTTGATCGTGCCGAAACCGAAATTGAACTTTCCGAAGCTATTAATGTAAAAGGCTCACAGTACTTGGCGGAAGCCGCAAAAAATGTCGGTGCAGCGATTTTGCATATTTCAACTGACTACGTTTTTGACGGTCAGCGTAAAGGAAAATATAAAGAAACTGATGCCACCGATCCGCAAGGTGTATATGGCAAAACGAAACTTGCCGGTGAACAAGCCACGGCGAAAGCAAACGAAAAATTTATTGTGTTGCGTACCGCTTGGGTATTTGGTGAACACGGCAATAACTTTGTGAAAACAATGCTACGTTTAGCAAAAACACGAGATACTTTGGGTGTCGTTGCGGATCAAATCGGTGGACCTACCTATGCAGGCGATATTGCGGCAGCCTTAATCCAAATCGCCGAAAAAATTATCGCAGGCGAAGAAGTGCAATATGGTATTTATCACTTCACAGGCGAGCCTTATGTCAGCTGGTGTGATTTTGCAAAAGCAATTTTTGATGAAGCGGTTTCGCAAAATGTGCTAGAAAAAGCCCCGTTTGTAAATGCGATTACTACGGCGGATTATCCAACACCGGCTAAACGCCCAGCAAATTCTTGTTTAGATTTAACCAAAATTCAGCAAGTATTCGGCATTCAGCCAAGTGATTGGAAAAAAGCGTTGAAAAACATTCAGGCTTACGCAGAATAAAAGAAGGAAATATGCTTGAGAAAATAGAGCGTTTAATTGATGAAATTAACAAAGTTCATCTAGCGTTTTCAACAGATTATTTTGAAACCGACAAAATCGAAAAAGTTAATTTAAAACATACGCTGGCAAAAGTGCCTGTCGAGCATATTTTATCTTATCGCCTTAACTTACATGAATCGATCAACGATTACTTATATCGAGCAGATTTATATGATGTACCTTACTTTTATCGTGTAAAAACATCAGAATCTATTTTAGATAAAATTGAACGATTCAAACAACGTAGTGAAGGCTATCCTGTTAATAGCATTTTAAATGATATTTTCGGTGCGAGAATTATTGTTTCTTCTGATGACATAACTCAAGTAATGGAACAATTAGATGCTTGGAAAGAAAAATATGGCTTAAAGAATTGGTATTTAAGAGATAAAGATGAATATGTTGGTATTCATCTTTACTTCAAAAATGCCAGCAACTTTTATTACCCTTGGGAATTACAAATCTGGGATAAAAAAGATGCAGAAAAAAACATTCAAAGCCACCGAAAATATAAACGAAATTTTGTAAAAAATAAGGATTCACAATGAAAGTTATTAATACCAAAATCCCAGAAGTCAAATTATTAGAACCCCAAGTTTTCGGTGATGAACGTGGTTTTTTTATGGAAACGTTCCGTGATGAATGGTTTAGAGAAAATGTGGCAGATCGCATCTTTGTACAAGAAAACCATTCAAAATCCATTAAAGGCGTATTGCGTGGTTTGCATTATCAAACAGAAAATACACAGGGTAAATTAGTCCGAGTGGTGTTCGGTGCAGTGTTTGATGTTGCGGTAGATATGCGAGAAAAGTCACCGACTTTTGGACAGTGGGTCGGTGAAATTTTATCTGCGGAAAATAAACGGCAATTGTGGGTACCGGAGGGGTTTGCTCACGGCTTTTATGTATTAACAGATGAAGCGGAATTTTCCTATAAATGCACCGATTATTACAATCCAAAAGCAGAGCACTCGCTGATTTGGAATGATGAAAGTGTTGGCATTGAATGGCCACTTGATGGAAAACCGAGTTTATCGGTGAAAGATTTGGCGGGTAAAATTTTAGCGGAAGCGGTTAAATTTAAATAAATTTTTGCAAATATAAAGAGGTTTTTACGTAAACTTCCCTTTTTCATTTTCTTATTTCTAGCCGTTTTATATTTGCATTGAGATTCTTATGAAGAAAAAAACTGGACTCACTGAATTATTACACTATAAAGAGTTATTAAGACAATTAGTCATTAAAGATATTAAATTAAAATATCGTCGTAGTTACTTAGGCTATGTCTGGAGCATTTTAAATCCTTTACTTATGATGACCGTACTTGTCATCGTGTTTTCTCAACTATTTAGATTTGATATTCCAAACTTTGCAGTTTATTTATTAAGTGGACAGGTATTATTTAGTTTTTTAAGCGAAGCAACAACAATGGCGGTAAGTTCTATTGTAAGTAATGCACAATTACTAAAAAAAACCTATGTCCCTAAATATATTTTTACGGTCTCTAAAGTCACTAGCTCTTTAGTCAATCTCCTATTCTCACTCATTGCATTAGTGTTGGTGATGATCTTTACGCAAGTATCTGTAACGTGGCATATTCTTTGGGTTCCAGTTATATTACTTGAAGTTTATATTTTTAGTTTAGGTATTAGTTTTATTCTTGCAGCTACAGCAGTATTTTTCCGAGATATTCAGTATTTGTGGGGCGTATTTATTTCTATTTGGATGTATTTAACGCCAATTATTTATCCTGTTTCTATTATTTCAGAAGAATATCGTTGGTGGTATGACAATTTAAACCCAATGTATGGCTATGTTACACAATTTAGAGATGTTGTTTTAAATGGTAACCCACTGCTATTGGAATGGCTAACTCAAGGATTTATTGTTGCCTTTGCCTTCTTATTTATTGGATATTGGGTATTTAAACGTAAACAAAACCAATTTATTCTTTATATTTAAACGGAGGTAAGAAATGCATGATATCGTTGTAAATGTAAAAAATGCCTCCGTATGCTTCAATAAAGCTTCTGGTAATATTAGCGGTTTAAAAGAATATGTGATTAAACTTTTAAAACGAGAACTGATGTTTCAGGAGTTCTTTGCTTTAAAAGATATTAATTTCCAAGTAAAAAGAGGCGAGGCTTGGGGATTAATTGGAACAAATGGATCAGGTAAATCTACGTTATTAAAATTAATTAGTGGAATTATTGACCCTTATACAGGAAGTGTCGAAATTAATGGTTCGATTTCGCCCTTAATTGAATTAGGTGCTGGATTTGATCCTGAGTTAACTGCGCGTGAAAATGTATTTTTGAATGGTGCCTTATTAGGGCATAGCAAAAAATTCATAGAAGAGAATTTTCAACAAATTGTTGATTTTGCAGAGCTTAATGATTTTTTAGATGTTCCTATTAAGAATTTTTCATCAGGAATGTCTGCTCGTTTAGGCTTTGCCATTGCAACAGTAACAAAACCCGATATTTTAATCGTAGATGAAGTATTAGCCGTTGGAGATTATGCTTTTCAACAAAAATGTAAAGCAAGAATGGAAGAGTTATTAAGTGGAGGCACAACACTTCTCTTTGTATCTCATTCCATCGAACAAGTAAAAGAGCTTTGCCAATCCGCCATTTGGATTGATAAAGGTATTGTGAAAGCACAAGGTGATGTAAATTCAGTAAGCCAACAATATATGTCAACTTTTAATTAGGTCTATTATTTATGTTAAAAAAAATCTGTCACATTCTTAAAGAAAAATTATTCTTTAATTCTATGCTTTCTTTTTTAATCAAAGAACGCTATAAAATGAGTAAAGTCGCTAAAAATTACTCTAAATCTAACCCTAATGGCACAATCAAGCCAATCAAACAATTTGAATCTTTTGATTACACATCATTAAATAATGAGAATGTAATCTTATTTGTTGTTTACGCACCTAGATCATTTCTAATGTATGAACGATATTTTCAAATGTTAGAAAAATTAAATTATAAAATTGTAGCAATTTCTAATGGTACATTAAATTCAGATTTTGTTGAAAAATTTAAAGACAAAGTCGTATTTATGGGAGAACGTGCGAATCTTGGACGTGACTTTGGTACTTATAAAGAGTTTATCCGTTTACTTCGTCACAAGAATGTAACACCTAACAACCTTATTATCTGTAACGATTCTGTTTTTGCTAATTTAAAACAAAAAGATAATCGATTTGTTGACTTCCTCATTAAAAATGAAAATGAAGATTTTGTTGGCGTTGCAGAATATATGGGAAGACCGGGTTATCACCTTCAATCCTATTTCCTTAAATTCTCGCATAATGTATTAAATTCCCCAAATTTTATTAACTTCTGGGATAATTTCCTTATTAGTGATGATAGACGTTTAAATATTCACAATGGCGAAATAAAACTTTCAGAATCTATTTTAAAAGATGGTTTTAAACCTGTGGTATTTTTAAGCACAGATAATGTTATAAACACCATCGTAAATAATAAAGAAAAATTACAGAAATTCCTAATTGAAGTTTCTGCGAACAAACATTTAGATCAAAATGTGATTGGCGGTTTAAAATCTTTAAGCCTTGCTTTCTATGATAAGAAAGCAACAGCAGAACATATCGCCTACTATACAGCTTCTTTAAAACAAGAAATTTCTCGTATGATTGATAAATTCGGTATGATTGTTGTTTGTCCTTTCTTTATTATTGATGAATTTGGTTTCCCATTTTTAAAACGGGATCTTGTATATCGCCAAATTACAGAATGGATGTTAATTCGTGAGCAAGGAAAAAACTTTGACCAAGATTTATTAAATGAATATGTTAATGATCAAAGAATTAGAAGAAGACATTGGAATTTAGCTACATTAAAAGATAAGTTAATGTATATGACAGGAATGAACTAGGTTATTATCATGATAGATTATAACAAAAGAATCAATTATTATTTTTATACTATTGCTTTTGTAATTAGTATTTTATATGTATCGCTTTACTTATCTCCATCATCTTATGGAATAGCTTTAGATATCTTTGATATTCCAAACAAACCTTTACTTGGTGAAGCTAGACCTATTAGATCAGATGAATGGTCTGTATGGACCCCATATTTACAGATGGCTGTAAATAATAATTTTGAGAGGTTTTATGAAACTCCCGGATACTTAATTGATTTAAGAGGATTTAATCAACTGCCTCTTTTAGATTGGATGGTTATATTTAAACCTCTGACTTGGGGGTTCTTTTTATTTTCTCCAGAAAGGGCTTTCTCCATCTATCATGTTTTAGTCGCATTATTTTTTATTTTTGGTTGGAAAAAGATAATAGAAAAGACTATTTTAAAAGGTGTTGAGCATAGGAGTATTTACTCTATGCTTTTTTCTCTAACTTTATATTTTACTGGATTTGTTCAATATTGGTTAACAACTTTAGGACCTATTTTAGCATTTACTCCTTGGTTATATATTTCATTAATATCAGAATCTAAATATAGTGTATTATTTACTTTTTATGTGGCTATAGTATGGTTAGTTTCTCATACATATCCGCCTATAATTATTCAAAGTGTATATTTAGGGATAATTCTTATTCTAATTTATGAAAGTAGTTGGAATGTAAAGGAACTAATTTCAAAATATTGGATAAAAGCCATTTTTTGTGCATTAGCTGTCGGGATTGTATTTTTTTATTTCAAAGATGCAATTAAAGTTGTATCAGAGACTGTATATCCAGGGAAAAGGATATCACTTGGTGGTGATAGCTCTTGGCAATATTGGCTGTCAAGTTTTTTCCCATATTTATTAATCAATGGATATGAGCAAACTTGGGGACCTAATATTTGTGAAGTAGGAGGAGTTGTAACCTATCTTCCTCTATTCTCAATTTGTTTTTTGGATTATAGAAATTTGAGAGATATATTTAAGAATAGAATTTTTGTCTTATTATTATCTACTTTTCTATTTGTATCTTTATGGATGGTAATTGCTTTCCCTGAATGGTTTGTGAAGGTAACTTTATTATATATGTCTCCTGCACACAGAGGTGTCTATTTACTTGGTTTGTCAATTAATATTCTCGCATTTTTCTGCATTATTAGAGGTAAGCTCATATTTAACTGGTATAGAATCTCTATATTTTCATCTTTAGTTGTACTAGGCTATTTCATTTCATCATATATCTCTGGAGAATCATTAATAGATAAATCGCATTGGGAAATAATGCTAATCCCAATTTTATTTCTTCTTTTTAGTCTTAATAGGCTAAATAGATTAACCTTAATGTTATCAATATTATCTCTGTCTTTAATATATACATTTAACTTTAATCCATTACAATCCACAAAACCTATTTTTGATATTATTAACTCATATAAGACAGAAGAATTAAACTCATATAAAAATGAAAATGGTTGGGTGGTTAAAGAAGATTATCCAGGAGCTATATTAGCTGGTATCGGAGTTAAATCTTTTACGAATGTATTGATAAGACCGCAATTAGATTTTTTTAAGTCTATTTATCCAGATATGCCTAATGATAAATTTAATTATATATTTAATCGTTATGCTCATCTTAAAGTATCTTCTACAATATTAAAACCCTATAATCCATATCAAGATACTGTGGTTATACCAATAAAAGATATTCAAAATGAAAAAAGCGATACCTCTTTATCAACATTACAAAATGTTGAACTATCTGATGATATAAGCCTTATCAAATTGGCTGATAAAGGAGGATCACTTGATCAAATTTTTTATGATGGAGAATATTTTCAGTTAATAGGGTGGTCTTTATCTCCAGAAAATAAAGTATGGATTTTGACGCCTAATATAATGGAATTATCCTTAATGAAAGCTAATTCCGTGATTAGAAATGACGTAGTTTCAGCCATAAATGATAAGGAATTAAAAAGATCTGGATTTAATATTTTATTAAAATCTAATGTGCAAAATATTAAATTTTGCTTGGTTAGTTATAGTGACAAATATGGGTACAAAATGTTACCAAGTATAGAGGATAATCCTAATTATGATTGTTCTTTCTAGTCTTATTAATAAATACAAGCAATTTGTCTTTTTTCTTTTTGTAGGCGGTAGCTCTGCTTTAGTCGATATAGGGAGTTTATATTTATTTAATAAGATTCTATTATGGAATAATGAACTATCTATCTCTCTAGCATTTATACTAGGGTTGGTATTTAACTATTTTTCACACACATATTTTACATTTCAAAATAAAGCCAGTGTTGGAAATCTAATAAAATACCTCATTCTTGTTTTATTGAACTATGTTAATACAATCGTATTAATGTATCTTCTAACAGAATTCTTAGATATTGATATTATAGTAGCAAAAGTGATTACACTCCCAATTATTGCTGTTACGACTTTTTTTGTTTCTAAAATATGGGTTTATAAAAATTGAATAGGACTATTATATGATAAATAATAAACGTATCGCTGCTGTTGTACCAGCTTATCGAGTAATTGCACATATTGAAAGTGTAATATCAAAAATGCCTGACTATATTGATGTGATTTATATTGTAGATGATAAGTGTGATCAAAATAGTGGTAAATTTGTAGAAAATAACATTATTGACCCTAGGGTTAAAATCATTTTCCATCAAGAAAACCAAGGTGTTGGTGGTGCAGTTATTACAGGTTACCGTCAAGCTATCGAAGACGAAATAGATATTGTTGTCAAAATTGATGGTGATGATCAAATGGATCCTAAATTAGCTAAAAAGTTTATTTTACCTATTGTTAATGGTGAAGCTGATTACACCAAAGGAAATCGTTTTTTTAATTTTTCCGATGCGAGTGCAATGCCAAAAGTCCGTCTATTTGGTAATATTGCACTTTCTTTTCTAACTAAGTTATCTTCTGGATATTGGAAAACATTTGATCCAACTAATGGCTATACAGCCATTAGTACTGCAGTACTAAAACGCTTAGCATTAGACAAGATACAAAAGCGTTATTTCTTTGAAAGTGATATTTTATTTCGTCTTAATTTAGTACAAGCTAAGGTTATGGATATACCAATGATTGCTGTATATGGAGACGAAATATCCAATTTGAAAATCAATAAGATATTTTTCCCTTTTCTTAAAGGGAATCTGAAAAACTTTTCTAAACGGATATTTTATAAGTATTTTTTACAAGACTTTAATGTAGCTTCGTTAGAACTTATATTTGGTATCTTATTGAGTTTATTTGGTTCAATATTTGGGTTATATCATTGGTTTGTTAATGCTGGATTAAATGTTCAAACACCAACAGGCACTATTGTTGTTGCATTATTGCCTATTTTAGTCGGAATATATTTATTATTATCATTCCTTTCTTATGATGTTAATAATATTCCATCGGAAGCAATTTCTAAAAATTTAGATGATAAAGAAAACTAATAATAAAAATTTCAGTTATGATGTTATTGTATGCACCTTCAATGGTGCATCTTTTATATCTGCACAATTAAAAAGTATTTTAACGCAGTCCATTTTGCCACAAAAAATTATTGTGTCAGATGATGGCTCAACTGATGAGACTCTAAATATTATTCATCATGTTTTTTTAGAAGCCAATTTTACCCATTATGAAATCGTGCAAGGACCAAGAAAAGGGGTTGTTGCTAATTTCTTATCCGCATTGGCTTATTGTTCGGCAGATTTTACTTTTTTGGCAGATCAAGATGATATTTGGCATATGGAAAAAGTGCTAAAATTCTCGCAAATCGCACAGCGACAGCCCCCCGATGTACCAACACTTATTTTTAGTGATGCCCGCTTGATTGATGAATATAATCAAGAAATTGCACCAAGCTTTTTTGCTTATCAGGCATTAACGCCAAATTGTTTAGCGGATGATTCCATTTTATATAAAAATTGTGTGCAAGGGGCGGCTTGTATGATTAACCGTGCTTTGCGAGATTTAGCCTTAGATTCTTTGCCATATATTCAGTTATCCGATCTTTATATGCATGATTGGTGGCTAGCATTGTTGGCTCGTTATTACGGTAACACTCAATTTATTGATTTGCCGTTATTGGATTACCGCCAACATCGTCAAAACCAAGTGGGTGTATTTAATCAAAAATTACGATTATTTTATTATGTGAGTCGTTTTAATGCTTATTGGAAAAATTTTCAGCAAGCCATTAAGCAGGTGAAAATGTTTGAGCAATTTGTGGCGCAATATGGCAAACCGAATCATTTACCCGCACATTCAGCGCGAAAATATGCTACCGTACCAAGCTTAAAACGCTATCTCCTGCCTCTTTTTGCAAAATAAAGGAAAAAAATGACCGCTCTTTCATTTGTATTGTGTGTCCCCACCCATAACGCCGGCAATCAATGGCAAGACTGGATTGTTGCGTATCAGCAACAAACTATGAAAGCTGAGGAGGTGATTGTAGTTGATTCTTCCTCCTCTGACCAAACGGTGAAATGGGCGGAGGAGGCTGGGTTTTCTGTGCATCGTATTCCGCAAGCGGTATTTAATCACGGAGGTACACGTAATCAGGCGGTAAAATTTGCGGAGAATATTGCAGATATTATTGTGTTTATGACGCAAGATGCTATTTTGGCTTCGCCCAACTCCCTAACAAATTTATTAGCCCCATTTTCTGATCCTAATGTAGCGGCTGTCTGTGGTAGACAGCTTCCACATAAGGGGGCTACGCCACTTGCCACCCATGCCCGATATTTTAATTACCCGACTCAATCGAAAATAAAATCAAAAGAGGATATTCCGACATTGGGTATAAAAACTGCCTTTATGTCAAATTCTTTTGCGGCTTATCGCCGTTCGGTATTTGAGAAAATGGGTGGATTTCCGGATAATACGATCTTGGCGGAAGATATGTTTTTGGCGGCTAAAATGGTATTAGCCGGCTATAGAATCGCCTATTGTGCAGAAGCGACAGTATTTCATAGTCACAACTATACGTTGTACCAAGAATTGCAACGTTATTTTGATACGGGTGTATTTCAACAAGAACAGGCATGGATTCAGCAGCGTTTTGGAAAAGCCTCTTCGGAAGGGAAAAAATTTATTCTCTCTGAATTTAAATTTCTCATTCAAAATGCACCGCACTTATTGCCTAAAGCGGCATTATCCAATTTTGTTAAGTGGGTTGGTTTTAAATTAGGCTATCATTATCAAAAATTACCTTATGGATGGTGTAAGGTATTGAGTATGCACAAAGGATATTGGAGAAAAAATGAATAAAGTTATGCTGATTAAATTGCTTCAAATCACCGTTGATTTTGTAACTTGCTTTTTTTCACTGTTTTTTTCTCTCTCTTTCTTATTACTTTTTAGAGAAAATATTAGTGACTATTTTCCAGATGAAGAATTAGATAATGCAATACTTATTCATTTTTCTATTTCTATTCTGTGTGTTATATGGTTTTGGACCCGTCTTCGACACTATACTTATCGAAAGCCATTTTGGTTTGAGTTAAAAGAAATATTAAGAACTTTATTTATATTTTTAATTATAGAATTATCTATCATTGCGCTTTCAAAACTCTATGTATCCCGCCATTTTTGGGTGATGACCTGGATATTTGTTTTTATTATGGTTCCGTTGGGACGTATCATTTTAAAAATGTTATTGATTAAGTCAAAAATATATCTAAAAGATACGGTAATTATTGGAAATGGTAAAAATGCAAAGGATGTATTAGAGGCATTGAACCAAGAACGTTATTTAGGTTTTAATGTTCGCTTGTTTGTTTCTACAGAATACAAAAAATATTGTAAAGAGAAATTAGGAAATATTCCTGTTATATCTAAGAATCCTGAGCTATTGATAAAATTATTCAAACCAAGTTCAACACAATTTATTATTGCAATGGATGATAACGATACTTATAGCTTGGATTATTGGTTGCGTTTTTTTATGAAAAAGCGTTGCCGTTCTGTTTCTATTATTCCAAGTTTAAGAGGGATTCCGCTTTACAGTACGAATATGGCTTTTTTATTTAGTCACGAGATGGTGCTTTTTAGGGTAAATAATAACTTAGCGAAATTCACTTCACGAATAATAAAGCGTATTTTTGATATTATTATCTCTTTATTTTGTTTAATCTTGTTATCACCTCTTTTTTTGACAATAATTTATTTAATTAGGAAAGATGGTGGGGAGGCTATTTATGCACATCCTCGAATTGGTCAAAATAAACAGGCGTTTAAGTGTTTAAAGTTTCGTTCAATGGTCATAAATTCAGACGAGGTATTAGAAGATTATTTAAGATCGAATCCAGAGGCTAAAAAAGAATGGGAAAAAGATTTTAAATTGAAAGAAGACCCCAGAATAACTAAAATTGGAGCTTTCTTAAGAAAAACAAGTTTAGATGAATTGCCTCAATTGTGGAATGTGTTAAAAGGAGAGATGAGCCTTGTGGGGCCTCGTCCTATTGTTCAAGAGGAATTGAAATTTTATCAAGACGATATTGATTACTACTTAATGGTAAAGCCGGGGATGACTGGGTTATGGCAAGTTAGTGGAAGAAGCAATGTGAACTATGAAAGACGAGTTTATTTTGATACTTGGTATATTAAGAATTGGTCTTTATGGAATGATATTGTTATCTTAGTCAAAACAGTTGATATCGTGTTGAGACAAAAAGGGGCTTATTAATTATTTAATTAATTTCTTCGCTCTCTATAATAAAGCTGGTATAGTTCTCTATACCGTTTTTTTTATAAGGAGAATTAAAAATGGAGATTATTCTTTCTTTCCGTCCGGCTTCTGATAGTTGGGGGAAAAGTGCGATATTAAGTTTTCATGGAGATGAGGCGGTTATTCATTTAAAAAATAATGAAAAAAATGACCGCACTTTGGTGCAACGAGCCGCACGCAAGCTACGTGGACAAGGTATCAAAGAAGTAGAATTAGTCGGTGAGGAATGGAATTTAGATTTTTGCTGGGCATTTTATCAAGGGTTTTACACGGCAAAACAAGATTATGCCATTGAGTTTCCTCATTTAGACCATGATTTACAAGATGAATTATTAGCCCGTATTGAATGTAGCGATTTTGTTCGAGAAGTAATTAATGAGCCGGCGCAAACACTTACGCCAATGAAATTGGCTGAACGTGCCGCAACGTTTATTACGGCTAAAGCAGAACATTATTCGGAAAAAAGTGCGGTCAGTTTTCAGATTATTTCTGGGAAAGCATTGGAAGCTCAAGGTTATCAAGGCATTTGGACAGTGGGCAAAGGTTCGGCGAATGTTCCTGCCATATTGCAGTTAGATTTCAATCCGACACAAGATCCGAATGCACCGGTGTTGGCTTGTTTGGTGGGGAAAGGCATCACTTTTGATAGTGGTGGGTATAGTATCAAACCCAGCGATGGGATGAGCACGATGCGCACGGATATGGGCGGTGCAGCGTTATTAACAGGCGCTTTAGGTTTGGCGATTGCGCGCGGATTAACGCAACGTGTGAAGCTCTATTTATGCTGTGCTGAAAATTTAGTGAGTAGTAATGCCTTCAAATTAGGCGATATTATTACCTATAGAAACGGGGTGACCGCAGAGATTTTAAATACCGATGCCGAAGGGCGTTTGGTGTTAGCAGATGGGTTAATTGAAGCCGATAATCAACACCCAGAGTTGATAATTGATTGTGCCACATTAACCGGTGCGGCAAAGGTGGCGGTAGGGAATGATTACCATTCGGTACTGACAATGGATGATGAGCTTGCAGCAGCACTTTTTCACTCGGCTCAAGCTGAGAATGAACCCTTTTGGCGTTTGCCTTTTGAGGAATTTCATCGTTCACAAATTAGTTCTTCCTTTGCGGATATTGCCAATATTGGGACGGTGCCTGTGGGGGCTGGGGCGAGTACCGCCACCGCATTTCTTTCCTATTTTGTGAAGAATTATCAACAAAGTTGGTTGCACATTGATTGTTCTGCGACTTATCGTAAATCTGCGAGTGATTTATGGGCGGTTGGCGCAACAGGTATTGGGGTACAAACATTAGCGAATTTATTGTTGTCAAAATCAGAAAAGTGAGGATGAATATGACAGAAAGAACACTTTCCATTATTAAACCTGATGCAGTGAGACGTAACCTTATCGGGGCAATTTTAGCGCGCTTTGAGCAAAGTGGGTTCAAAATCGTGGCGACAAAAATGGTACATTTAACGAAAGCGCAAGCTGAAGGGTTCTATGCCGAACATCAAGGCAAGGTGTTTTTTGAATCATTAGTGGAGTATATGATATCAGCACCTATTGTGGTTTCGGTATTGGAAAAAGAAAACGCCATAAAAGACTACCGCACTTTGATTGGTGTGACAAATCCGGAAAATGCGGCAGAAGGCACGATTCGTCGGGATTTTGCGTTAAGTCAAACTGAAAATTCCGTACATGGCTCAGACAGCGTAGAAAGTGCGAATCGTGAAATCGCTTATTTTTTTGCAGATTCAGAAATTTGTAACTATTAGTTTTTATTAGATAAAAAAATAGCGAGTGTAAACACTCGCTATTTCTCTTTTGGTTTTCTTATAAACCAATCACCGCAAATAATACCCAAACGGTATAAATGGTTGCTAAACCATAGAAGATAAAGCTACCTGCCGGCACATGGATTTTAAGATCGTGCATTCCGTGGTGAATTCGGTGTAAACCGCACCACATAGGGAAAATAGTGAGCACGAGAATCACCAGTTTACCGATCCAAGAATAGGCAAAAGTGACTAAGTTTGCCGGATCGATTAAACCAAAGGGGAGTAATAACCCTAAAATTAAAATCACCACAGGAAAGAAAATGGCACTTACAGTCCCCCCAGCACCGAAAAGTAACCATACCGGTGGTTCGCCAGAGCGTTTTGGATTTTTATCAACCATTTTTTCTCTCCCTTAGAGATAAACTAAAATTAATGCAACCACGCTGATAAGTGCAGTGACTGCCCAAAGTGCATTTCTGATGACATGATGTGGTAAACGTTCATTTTTAACAATGATGTTCATCACTTTTGGTGTCATTAAGAAATAGGTGGCGGTATGGTAAAGCGTGGCGACCAGTGTAAGAATGTTTAAGATTACCACAATTGGGTGTCTTAAAAATTCAATAAAATTCAGAATACCGTGTTCCGGGATAGGATTGCTGGCAAGGCAGAGCACGCCATAAAGCAGAACAATACAGAACCACACGGCAAAGATTGAGGTCGCTTCACGCAGCATATAGGCTTTGTAGAAGTCTAATTTTTGCCACCAAGTAGCCGTCATTGGGCGAACATATTTTTTGCGTTTACTTACAGTTACTGACATTTTTCCCCCTTAGCCTTTTGGTTTTAGCATCGAGATAACATAATCTTTGGCACTTTCCACTTTACCTTGGTTAATTGCAGAAGCCGGATCTACGTGTTTTGGACAGACTTCAGAACAATAACCTACGAAAGTACAGCTCCACACCCCATTTTTACCGTTTAACAATGGCATACGTTGTGCTTTTCCGTGGTCACGGTTATCAAGATTATAACGATGTGCCATGGTAATGGCGGCAGGTCCTAAGAACTCTGGGTTTAAACCAAATTGCGGGCAAGCAGCATAACATAACCCACAGTTGATACACATAGAGAAAGTACGGTATTTTTCAAGCTGTGCCGGAGTTTGTTTTGTACGGCTTTTCGCCAACTCTGCCGAAGGATGAGGTTTGCCATCTAATGGTGGTGCTTCATTGCCGATAATATAAGGTTTGATCGCTTCCAAACTTTCAATAAAGTGGCTTAAATCCACCACCAAATCCCGTTCAATTGGGAAGTTGGCTAATGGCTCAATACGCATATGACCACTGTAATCACGCAAGAAGGTTTTACAAGCCAGTTTTGGTTTATTGTTAACCATCATTCCGCAAGAACCGCAGATCGCCATACGGCAAGACCAACGATAAGAAAGGGAAGGTTCAAGTTTATCTTTAATATAACCTAACGCATCAAGTAAGGACGTTTGGTTGTCATAAGGCACTTGATAAGTGCTTAAGTGCGGTTCTTTATCGCTTTCTGGATTGTAGCGTAAGATTTCCACATTCATTACTGGTGAATTAGACATTTGCTTGCTCCTTAGCTTTCGCAGCCGCTTCTTGAGCTTCTGCTTCCGCACCGTAAACACGTTTTGCAGGTTGAGATTTGGTAATTTTTACCGGGCTGTATTCAATGCGCGGTGCGCCATTCTCATTGTAGAAAGCAAGGGTGTGTTTTAAATAATTCACATCATCGCGTTCGGTGTAATCCAAGCGTTGATGCGCCCCACGAGATTCTTT
Source organism: Rodentibacter rarus (assembly GCF_001998965.1). Lineage (GTDB taxonomy): Bacteria > Pseudomonadota > Gammaproteobacteria > Enterobacterales > Pasteurellaceae > Rodentibacter > Rodentibacter rarus. The sequence goes on along the minus strand of NZ_MLHJ01000047.1, from coordinate 11,169 downwards.
ACGTTCAATCGCAGAATTCGCAATAGATTGTGCCACATCAAGGATATAACCCAATTCAACGGTGTAAAGGACATCGGTGTTGAACACACTGGAATTGTCTGCAACACGAATACGTTTATAACGTTCTTTTAATTCAGCGATTTTATCCACGGCTTTTTGCATGCTTGCTTGGTCACGGTAGATACCACAACCTTCTTCCATCACGGTACCCATTTCATCACGGATTTCGGACCAAGATTCGTTACCTTCTTGTTTGCAAAGGGCATCTAAACGGGCAACCACATCTTTTGCTTGAGCATCGACCGCACTTTGATTCGCCGGTTGGGCTTCAACGGCACGTTGTGCGGCATATTCACCGGCCACACGACCAAGAACCAAAAGCTCGGCAAGAGAGTTAGAACCTAAACGGTTTGCGCCATGTAAGCCTGAAGAGGCACATTCCCCCACAGCAAATAAGCCTTTAATACGGGTTTCACTGTTGAAATCCACCTCGATACCGCCCATGGTATAGTGAACAACAGGACGAACCGGAATCGGTTCATTCACCGGGTTAACCCCTTCGTACGCATTGGATAATTCGCAAATAAATGGAAGACGTTCAAGCAAATATTTCTCACCAAGGTGACGTAAGTCAAGATGAACCACATCCACCCCTTTGGCAGTTTTTAACGTATTGCCTTTTTTCCATTCTTGCCAGAAAGCTTGGGAAACTTTATCACGAGGCCCCAATTCCATGTATTTATTTTCCGGTTTGCCGATTGGGGTTTCCGGTCCAAGACCATAATCTTGAAGGTAACGATAGCCGTCTTTATTGACTAAAATACCGCCTTCACCACGGCATCCTTCCGTCATCAAAATACCGGTATTCGGTAAGCCGGTCGGATGATATTGTACAAACTCCATATCACGCAGTGGCACACCGTGACGATAAGCCATTGATAAACCATCACCGGTCACAATGCCACCATTGGTGTTGAATTTAAAGGCACGGCAACCACCGCCGGTGGCGATCACAACGGCATTCGCATTAATTTGAACCAATGTCCCTTCCATCATATTCATCGCAACCATACCACGAGCATGACCGTCATCCACTAAAATATCTAAGACAAAATGTTCATCAAAGCGTTGAATTTGAGGGAACTGTGTTGAAGTTTGGAAAAGGGTATGTAACAAGTGGAAACCGGTTTTATCCGCAGCGAACCAAGTACGCTCGATTTTCATTCCACCAAAGCGACGGACATTCACATCGCCATCGGCTTTACGGCTCCATGGACAACCCCAACGTTCTAACTGGGTCATTTCTACCGGAGAATGCTCAACGAAGTATTCCACCACATCTTGTTCGCATAGCCAGTCACCACCGGCTACGGTATCCTGGAAGTGCTTATCATAAGAATCTTCTTCTTTTATAACGGCTGCTGCACCGCCCTCTGCCGCCACAGTATGGCTACGCATTGGATACACTTTTGAAACTAATGCAATTTTTAAGTTAGGATTTGCTTCTGCTGCTGCAATTGCTGCCCGTAAACCGCCACCACCTGCACCAACAATCGCAATATCGACATTAACTGTTTGCACGATATCCTCCAATCTATAGAAAGTAAAAAAATAAAACACCCTAAAGGGGTGAGCCATTGTGCCACTTTTTTACAAATTAATAACCTTTTTTTCAGTGGAATTTCGGATAAATTACTCATTTTGTGATCTACCTCAAAAAAGTTAATTTGTCTAAGTAAATCAAATGAGAAGGTTTTTTATTTGAGAGACATTACAGAAAAATAGTAAAGTTGAGTTGGTGAATTGACTCGTTTAAAATCACAGAATTGATGATAAAAACAGAGAAAAAAATGACCGCACTTTCCCTTGAACCAACCTTATGGCAACCTTCTGCTTCCATTGATAATTTACTGGCTAGAGCCAAAATTATGGCGGATATTCGCCGCTTTTTTACTGATCGGGGTTTACTTGAAGTGGAAACCCCCGTGCTTAGTGAATTTGGCGTGACCGATCTTCATCTTTCGACCTTTAACACCGAATTTATCGCTCCTTTTAATGAATTATCAAAAACACTTTGGCTTTCCACCAGCCCTGAATATCATATGAAGCGTTTATTGGCGGCAGGCAGTGGACCGATTTTTCAAATCAGCAAAGTTTTTCGTAATGAAGAAGCCGGCAATCGTCATAATCCGGAATTTACCATGTTGGAATGGTATCGACCGCATTTTGATATGTATCGCTTGATTAATGAAGTGGATGACTTACTTCAACAAATTCTTGATTGTAAACCGGCAGAGAGTATGAGTTATCAGTTTGCTTTTCAAGAATATGTGGGGCTTGATCCCCTTTCTGCCAGTCGTAAAGAATTAGTCGAGGTTGCCCATCAACACCACTTTATGGCAGAAGAGGACGAGGAGCGTGATACCTTATTACAGTTTTTATTTAGTGAGGTGGTCGAGCCTCAAATTGGGCAAGATGCACCGGTGGCGATTTATCATTTTCCTTCCTCACAGGCGGCGTTGGCGCAATTAAGTATGGAAGATCAACGAGTGGCTGAACGCTTTGAGTTTTACTACAAAGGTTTAGAGTTGGCGAATGGTTTCCATGAATTAACGGATGTCAGCGAACAACGCCGTCGTTTTGAGCAAGATAATCGTCAGCGTGAAAAACTCGGTTTGCCAACACGGGCAATTGATGAACGTTTTCTCAGCGCCTTGCAAGCAGGTATACCCAATACATCGGGGGTTGCCTTGGGCGTTGATCGCCTCATTATGCTAGCCTTAAAGGCAGCTCATATTAAAGAAGTGATCGCTTTTTCCATTGAAAATGCCTAATTTTTCTCATAAGTGCGGTTAAAAAATAAGATGTTTTTTTAACCGCACTTTGATCTAGATAAAAATTACCTAATTTAGTGTTTAAAAAATCGTTATCTCGATCACATTTCTAAAAACATTTCTTTGAATTTCATTGTATTAAGGCATATTATGCGCGCCAAATTTATCAGGAGTTTTCCTGAAAGATTGAGATTTAATCTGTATTTTATCTTTTTTTAAGGTATTCATTATGAAAAAAACAAAATGGAACAAATTTGATGCGGCGTGGATGTTAAATTTATTCGGCACGGCAGTTGGGGCGGGGGTCCTTTTTCTACCGATTAACGCAGGAATGGGCGGCTTTTGGCCACTGGTGGTTATGGCAATTTTAGTCGGACCAATGACCTATTTTGCCCACCGAGGGCTAGCCTATTTTGTCCTTTCTTCTAAAAATCCGGGAAGTGATATTACTGAAGTGGTGGAAGAGCATTTTGGTAAAACAGCCGGTAAATTAATTACGCTACTTTATTTTTTCGCTATTTTCCCTATTTTATTAATTTACGGTAACGGCATCACCAACACCGTCGATTCTTTTATTGTCAATCAATTGGGGATGGCATCGCCTAATCGTGCATTGCTTTCTTTTGTCTTAATTGCGCTCTTAATTTCAGTGATGCTTTTTAATGAAAAAGTGATGCTGAAAATTACAGAATTGTTGGTTTATCCTCTTGTGCTTATTTTATTCGCACTATCCATTTATCTCATTCCTGAATGGAACGGAGCAATGTTGCATGAAATGCCAACAGTAGGTGGTTTTATCACCACATTATGGGTGACGATTCCGGTTTTAGTGTTCTCTTTCAACCACTCTCCGGCGATTTCTTCCTTTGCTTGTTCACAATATCGTGAATATAAAGCGTTTGACCGTGCAGAACGTCATATTGAACACACAGAAAAAGGCACATCAACCATTTTGCTTGTTTTTGTGATGTTCTTCGTGTTTAGCTGTGTACTAACCTTAACACCGGAAGAATTACTAGCGGCAAAAGAACAAAACATCAGTATTTTGTCTTTCTTGGCGAATAAATTTGATAACCCTTATATTTCTTACTTTGGTCCACTAGTTGCCTTCCTTGCGATCACCAGCTCTTTCTTTGGGCATTATTTAGGGGCGCGTGAAGGTTTAGAAGGCTTATATTTAAAAATGAAAGGGGAAGCGGTGAATCGCAAAAAATTAAATTATGCAACCGCACTTTTCTTTTTACTCACCTTATGGGGAGTGGCGATTATCAACCCAAGCATCCTCGGTTTAATTGAATCCCTTGGCGGTCCAATCATTGCGATGATCTTATTTATTATGCCAATGTATGCCATTCGCAAAGTACCGGCAATGAAACGTTATCAAGGCCGTTTTAGTAATGTCTTTGTCACAATAATGGGATTAATTGCTATCTCTGCAGTGGTTTATGGATTGTTATAATCTGCCGTTTTATTTCGCTTATTTAGTAGGAAATTTATGATTAGCGTATTTGATATGTTTAAAGTGGGAATTGGACCTTCCAGTTCCCACACGGTTGGACCGATGAAAGCCGGTAAACAATTTATTGATGATTTAATTGAACGAGGGCAGTTTGAACAAACAGCAGAAATTCGTGTGGATGTATACGGCTCCCTTTCTATGACAGGACGTGGGCATAGCACCGACATAGCCATCATTATGGGACTTGCCGGTTATTTACCGCATGATGTGGATATTGATCTCATTCCACATTTTATCGAAAACGTGAAAAAAACTGCCCAATTGTCTATCGCTCAAGGCAAAAAGACAGTGAAATTTGATTTTGAAAACAATCTTGTTTTTCACCGCACTTTTTTAACATTGCACGAAAATGGAATGACAATTGCCGCTCTTGATTCAGCGCAACAAGAACTTTACCGCCAAACTTATTATTCGATCGGTGGTGGTTTTATTGTGGATGAAGCCCATTTTGGAGAAGATGAAAAAAGTGCGGTTAGCGTGCCTTATCCCTACAAAAATGCAGAGGATATTTTAAAACATTGCAGTGAAAACGGCTTAATGTTCTCAACGGTAATGCTTGAAAATGAAATCGCATTGCATGGAAAAGATGCGGTGAGTGCGCATTTAGACAATGTGTGGAAAACTATGCGGGCTTGTATTGATCACGGATTGCATACAGAAGGCATTTTGCCGGGACCGTTGCGAGTGCCTCGCCGTGCAGCCTCCTTATACCGTATGTTAGAGGCGAACACCAATTTATCCAATGACCCAATGCGTGTGATTGACTGGGTCAATATGTTTGCCTTGGCGGTAAACGAGGAAAATGCGGCAGGTGGTCGGGTGGTGACGGCACCGACAAACGGTGCATGTGGCATTATCCCTGCTGTACTGGCTTACTATGATAAATTTATTTCACCTTTAACATCGGAAACCGTTGAACGTTATCTCTTGGCTGCCGGAATGATCGGCTCGCTTTATAAAATGAATGCCTCTATTTCCGGTGCAGAAGTCGGTTGCCAAGGGGAAGTGGGGGTAGCGTGTTCAATGGCGGCAGCCGGATTAACGGAAATTCTCGGAGGAAATCCAATGCAAGTGTGTATTGCAGCAGAAATTGCCATGGAGCATAACCTTGGCTTAACTTGTGATCCCGTGGGAGGGCAGGTGCAAGTGCCTTGTATTGAACGTAACGCCATAGCCTCGGTGAAAGCAATTAATGCCGCCCGTATGGCATTACGCCGTACCACCAATCCTCGGGTTTCCCTTGATAAAGTGATTGAAACCATGTACGAAACCGGCAAAGATATGAACGCCAAATACCGTGAAACCTCACAAGGCGGTCTAGCGGTGAAAATTGTTTGTACTTAATACTTAATAAATAAAAATAGGGGGTGAAAATCTCCCTATTTTCTTACCACATTTTCCCCCTTTCATTTCCTTCCTTATCCTCTTTAAATATTATCTTTTTATTGAACGCAAACGATTGCTTTGCTAGAATAGCTCGATTTTTATGTCAATAATAATGAGGAGCAAATAATGGCGTTTAATCTTAAAAATAGACATTTATTGAGTTTGGTGAACCATACTGAGCGTGAAATTCGGTTTTTATTAGATTTAGCGAGAGATTTAAAAAGAGCAAAATATGATGGCACAGAACAGCCTCGCTTAACCGGAAAAAATATCGCTCTTATTTTTGAGAAAACGTCAACCCGCACCCGATGTGCTTTTGAAGTCGCTGCTTATGATCAAGGTGCACACGTTACTTATATCGATCCTGTTTCATCGCAAATCGGTCATAAAGAATCGATGAAAGATACCGCCCGTGTATTAGGGAGAATGTATGACGCTATTGAATATCGTGGCTTTAAACAATCGGTCGTCAATGAGCTGGCGCAATATGCCGGTGTACCGGTATTTAACGGTTTAACCGATGAGTTTCACCCGACCCAAATGCTCGCTGATGTTCTCACGATGATAGAAAATTGCGAAAAACCACTCAGCCAAATCAGCTATGTGTATATTGGCGATGCCCGTAATAATATTGGGAATTCGTTATTATTAATTGGGGCGAAATTGGGAATGGATGTGCGAATTTGTGCGCCGAAAGCCTTATTACCGGAAGAGGGGCTGGTGAAAATGTGCCAAGAATTTGCCACACAATCCGGTGCGAGAATTACTGTCACTGAAGAGATTGATTTGGCGGTCAAAGGGGTGGATTTTGTGCATACGGATGTATGGGTTTCCATGGGTGAACCCCTTGAAACCTGGGGAGAACGTATCGAAATGCTGATGCCTTATCAAGTAACCGCGGAGTTAATGAAACGCACGGGTAACCCAAAAGTGAAATTTATGCACTGCTTACCGGCATTCCATAACAGTGAAACTAAAGTGGGGCAAGAAATCGCAGCAAAATATCCACAATTGGCAAATGGCATTGAAGTGACGGAGGAAGTCTTTGAATCGCCGGCTAATGTGGCTTTTGAACAAGCGGAAAACAGAATGCACACCATTAAAGCCGTAATGGTAGCCAGTCTGGCATAATGCTTTATGGCATCGTCAATATGAACGGTGCTATTTTTTTATCAATGAATTGAAAGGAAAGAAAATGAGAATTGTCGTGGCACTAGGGGGAAACGCCCTATTAAAAAGAGGGGAGCCGATGACGGCTCAAAATCAGTCTGCCAATATTCGCATTGCGGCAGAACAATTGACAAAAATTAAACAAGAAAATGAGCTCGTGATTTCCCATGGCAATGGGCCACAGGTTGGATTGCTGGCATTACAACACGCGGCCTATTACGCACAAGATCCTAAAATTGAACCCTATCCATTAGATGTATTAGTGTCACAAACCGTGGGAATGATCGGCTATATGTTGCAACAGGAATTAACCAATTTATTGCCACAAACCCCAACCATTACGCTGTTAAACCAAGTGGTTGTTGATCCTAATGATCCGGCATTTGAAAAACCAAGCAAACCTATCGGACAAGTTTATACCAAAGAAGAGGCGGAAAAATTAGCGGCTGAAAAAAACTGGACAGTGATGGCTGATGGACAATATTATCGTCGTGCAGTGCCAAGTCCTTTACCACAATCTGTGACAGGCATAGACGCTGTGAAAGCCTTATTAGCCAATCGTAATATTGTTATTTGTGGCGGCGGTGGCGGAATACCAAGCTATCATAATTCACAAGGTGAATTACAGGGTGTTGAAGCGGTGGTGGATAAAGATTTATGCACCGCCCTCATTTCCCAAGAATTAGAGGCCGATTTATTTATCATCGCCACCGATGTTTCAGCCGCTTGCGTGAACTTCAATAAACCGGATCAAAAACAAATTGCCAAAGCCAACCCACAGGCGTTAGAAAACCTTGCATCTGAATTCGCCGCAGGCTCTATGGGGCCGAAAGTGAAAGCAGTGATCAACTTTGTCAACGCTACCGGCAAAGATGCCGTTATCGGTTCACTCAATGATATTGAACGCATTGTCAAAGGCGAAGCCGGCACAAGAGTTACTAATAGCGTTGAAGGTATTGAGTTTTACTAAACAAAATGGGGATGAAAATATCCCCGCTATTCCTTTCTTATATTTACGTTCTTCACTTTTATTTCAATAAAAGAACCTCGCCTTCCTCTTTTATCCTAACCTTCCAACTTTAATAAAGTTATTCCACAAACTAGAAAGGCTAAGCTCCTTTTTATTATGAAATTAAAATAAATTGAAAAGATGTTAAAAAATATTGACATTTTTATTTTATTATTCTAACTTCCAGTTGTACTATAATTCACAATAGGAGAGCTATTATGAAAAAGCTTGATTCATCTAAACTAATAAAGATCAAATCTGCAATTTCAGGATGATCTTTTAGCTATAACGAATAAAATAGGCATAGTCATCCAAGGCTATGTCTTTTTCTTATGATAAAGGAGAATAGAAAATGAATATTGTGACAACAAATTATAGTCATATAGCGCTAAAAAACGCTTTACTCTTGATATATTAAATTATGGGGTAGTGACAATATTTTTCATAAAAATTGTTAGTGGATTGGTGGTTTTTAAACGGTTTTAAAATTTTAAAGTTTATTTTAAAAAGCACCATTCACCGCTTCACCCGCTATTTAAAAGAAATCGACGGTTACACCGCAAAAAGCAGCATAAATCAACTCCTAGCCCAAATCACTACAGAAAATTTTGATAGTCGTTCCCTATCACCACTTTTTCAAAAGCTAGGCAAGCTAGAACACGAAAAGCAAAAAGTACTGCTAGAAATTGATTCAATTCTACAAAAAGAAAAAGCCTAAAATTAGGCTTTTATTTTTCAAATAGTGTAATGCTTTTACATATTATCCCAAATAGTACAGCATATTCCCGCATCAAAAAAGCCATTTATGTCGAATTATTTGTATGGGTTATGTTTCATCCCTTTATGCTATCTACTAAATCCCCAATCCGGGTACCGGGTTGTGCCGTTACACCGGGAAACGGTAAACCGTAGCGCCTCGCGGTTTTATTCAGTTTTTGAAAGAGTTTTTCGGTCGCTTGTTTGGCAATGTCGTTTTCTTTGCGTTCAAAGGCGGCAACGAGGGCGGATAAATCTGCGGTAACTTGTGCTACCGCTAAGGCGTTTACGCCCTTTTCATCGTTGAGTTCCGTCCATTTTTGCAGGTTCGCAATGGCAGTGATGGAAGCAAGAAAAATACCCGCATAACGTGTATTCGCTTATTTGTTCGATGTGAAAAATCTGTGATCGATTCGATTGTGCCAAATATAGCGTCAAAGGCTTCTTTTATGGATTTACGATATTGATCACCGCTAATTGCACCGTTGGAGGCTTCCGGTGCGGTAAATAACGTTTCCAGCTCTTTTTCTCCTTCAGGGGTATTTTCGAAGCCAATACAAATATCAGCAACTATTCGGCAAAAAACATAAGAAGAGCGGTCCAATCCGGTGGTATTTTCAGGTTCAAGATTGAGTTTTTTAAGTAGATCGGGCATTAACTCGGTTAATAGAACACGCAGCGGTTCACGACGCTTTAATTCTGACAGTTGTTCTATAATTGCTTGTCTTGGCATATCGAACTTATGATAGCTATCGGAAACTAATTTTGTATATCGACCAAAATCTTTTGATAAAACCTTTCTTACACCGGGTTGTTCACATTTATTGTTGGTTATGGAAAGTTTTTTCGCATCTTCTTTTAATAGCCCCAAGTCTTTTCTTGGTGTTGAGCTTTCTTTTTTACTGTTTTCCATAAATGTTTTACTTTAAATTAATTTATCTAGTTTTTTTATTTTTAATAAAAAATACTTCTTCAGGAACTATGTTATCTCCAATAATAAATAATTCAACATGGTTTTTTCCTGGTTCTATGGATATAACATCTCTAGCCTTCTCGCTAATATATAAATTTATTAAGTCTTGACAATTGTTTCTATAAACCAACGCTCCTTTTTCTAATTCAAAATTAAAAAAGCATGAGGATAATAAAAAGATATATATATGAAATAATTATTTTATTCATTTTTTCCACCTAGATATAACTTGGATAATCATATTAAAATTTTAAGATCATATTCAATGCGCTTATAGGTGTCTTATGACACATTTTCCTTCTCTTAATTAGTTTTTATCCAATTTCCATCACCTATGGGTTTGGCATTTTCAGCACAGGCAATCAGGTTTATTCTGGCTTGAGAATACTCATCAATATAAAATTTATTTTTTATATTACTTTTGCTTCGGACAAAGTACTGTTTTTTTCTATTTTTATTTTGTTCTTCTACTAAGTCATCTTGTATGATAAAAGTTATATACTTAGTTTCGTTAGGATAAATAATTTTTTTGTGTTTATTGTTTTTATAATAATGTTCTGGGATATTATCACTCCTCAATTCAATGGGATATTCACAAAAATTATAAATTATTCCCCCTCCCATTATAGGTTCAAATGCTAGACAGGAAGGTAGTAAGAAAGGAAAAAGAATTATTAATAAGTATTTCATATTAATCTCCCATGTTTAGTTTTGAAAGCCATAATAAGCTTTTTACATCATATTCACTTGCATAATAATCACTAGGATCAATATCATGTATATAATATTTCATTAAATCAGCTAATGGGAAGGGCTCTTCTTCATACCCTTTTTCTCCTTTTTCAGGTATTGTATAGCCACTCATAACTCCTTTAGAACTTCCCTTATGCACCCAAGAATAATTATTTAACCCAGTGCTTTTATATGCGTAGCTTGCAAGCACAGGATACCCTGATTCATGAGCTGAGGTCTGCATAAATTTTAAAATCTTATAAGATTTATCCCAACTTGCAATCCCATTAAGATACCAAATAACCGTCATATCTAGTGAGGGAATGAAATCGTCAATAATATCAGTTATCCCTTTAGCAATTCTAGGTAAAAGCCCACAAGCATAAGAGGCATTCACAGAACGATTATAATAACCTCCTATCTTTACAGAATTTCTTCCTTAGATTATCTTAGTAATTAGTTTTTATTACCTGTAAGCTTGGCATTTTCGGGGCAAGCTATAAGTTTATAAGTATATTTATCTGGATTTTCAATATGAAACTTATTTTCTTTATTATTAGCTTGATATAAAACATCAGGTAATGATTTACGAATGAAATTGTATTTTGCATGTGTAATATGAAGTCGCTTCTCCCCTTTATCTAGTGAGAATCTCTCAGGAACTGACATAGGGTCGTAGATCTCAATCTTATACTCGCATTGATTTTGATAAATTATATTTGCTTTTATACTTTCAAAAGGAAGGCAAGCTATTAAAAAATAGGAACTAATAAAAAGGGGCTGTACTAGA
>NZ_MLHJ01000046.1 GCF_001998965.1 Rodentibacter rarus | reverse complement strand
TGCATAATACCGAAAAATTCCGTAAAAAATGACCGCTCTTTTATCAATTTTATTGACTAGGTTGGAGATTTCATTATAGTTGAACTCTTTTTCATTTTTAACAGGAACAATTTATGACTCAATCTGCTCCAAAACGCGAGACATTCTCCGGTCGCAGAGCGTTTATTCTCGCCGCAATTGGCTCAGCCGTTGGTTTAGGCAATATTTGGCGTTTTCCTTATACCACCTACGAAAATGGCGGTGGTGCATTTATTATTCCCTACCTTATCGCACTATTAACTGCGGGGATCCCTCTTCTATTCTTAGACTATGCTATCGGACATCGTCACCGTGGTGGTGCGCCTTTATCCTATCGCCGTTTCAGCCCACATTTTGAAGTCTTTGGCTGGTGGCAAGTGATGGTTAACGTCATTATCGGCTTATATTACGCCGTGGTATTAGGTTGGGCAGCAAGCTATACCTATTTTTCTATCAACGGAGCCTGGGGCGATAAACCCATTGATTTTTTCATCGGTGAATTTTTAAAAATGGGCGATATTAGCAACGGGGTGAGTTTTGAATTTGTTGGTATGGTCACCGGTCCATTAATTACCGTATGGGTGATTGCCTTAGGCGTACTTTCTATGGGTATTCAAAAAGGGATTGCAAAATCCTCATCCATTCTTATGCCGGTTCTTGTAGTAATGTTTGTCACTCTCGTGATTTACTCCCTCTTTTTACCAGGTGCCGAAAAAGGGCTAAATGCACTCTTTACACCGGATTGGTCAAAACTTTCCAACCCAAGTGTGTGGATTGCCGCCTATGGTCAGATTTTCTTCTCACTTTCTATCTGTTTCGGGATTATGGTGACCTACGCCTCCTACCTGAAAAAAGAATCCGATCTGACCGGTAGCGGTTTAGTTGTAGGATTTGCCAACAGTAGTTTTGAAGTGCTCGCCGGTATTGGGGTGTTTGCCGCATTAGGTTTCATTGCAATGGCACAAGGGCAAGAGGTCAGCGAAGTGGCAAAAGGCGGGATTGGTCTAGCCTTCTTTGCTTTCCCAACTATTATCAACAAAGCCCCTTTTGGTGAAGTGCTTGGCGTACTGTTCTTCGGTTCACTCACTTTTGCCGCTCTCACCTCATTTATCTCCGTGATTGAAGTGATTATCTCTGCTATTCAAGACAAACTTCGTATTCGCCGTGCGAAAGTCACCTTTATCGTAGGTGTACCAATGATGTTTGTTTCCGTTATTTTATTCGGTACCACAACCGGCTTACCAATGTTGGATGTTTTCGATAAATTCGTCAACTATTTCGGTATCGTTGCTGTGGCATTTGTTTCTCTCGTTGCCATTGTTGCCAATGAAAAACTCGGCTTATTGGGCGATCACTTAAACGAAACCTCTTCTTTCAAAGTAGGATTTTTCTGGCGTTTATGCATTGTGCTTACCACTGGTATCCTCGCCTTTATGTTATTTAGTGAAGGCGCCAAAGTCTTCTCTGAAGGTTATGAAGGCTATCCAAGTTGGTTCGTGAATATTTTTGGCTGGGGTATGGCAGTTAGCTTACTCGTGGTTGCGTTTATCCTTTCTCGCTTGAAATGGAAAAGCGAAACCCAATTAACCGTGGAAACAAAAGGAGAATAAAATGAGTTCTAGCGCAATTGTTATGATGATCGTTGCCCTCGGCGTGATCTGGGGCGGTTTCTTTTTTGCTCTTCTTCGATTACCAAAAGAAAAATAATGAAATTATAGACCGCACTTTGAAAAGTGCGGTCTCTTTTTACTCTATTTTTCTAGATTAAATATCCAAATTCGCTCTTAGCGCATTTAGTTCAATAAACTCACGGCGTGGCTCTACTTCATCACCCATTAATGTGGTGAAAAGTTGGTCTGCTGCAACGGCATCTTTAATAGACACTTTCAACATACGGCGGGCATTTGGATCCATAGTGGTTTCCCAAAGTTGATCCGCATTCATTTCACCCAATCCTTTATAACGTTGTACTTCCAAACCTTTGCGTGATTCTTTGACTAACCATTCTACGGCTTGTTCAAAGGTGCGTACCGGTTGGACTTTTTCACCACGGGCAACATAAGCTCCCTCTTCTAATAATCCGTTTAATTTCGTATTGAGTGAAACGATTTTTGCATATTCATTACCACTGACAAAATCAAAGTTAATAAAGTAATCGTTGTCGATACCGTGTTTACGAACAGTAATGATTGCCTCATAAACCTGACGTTCAGCATTAAATTGAGTACGCAGTGCATATTGATGGGCTTCTGTTTCTTTTTCCTCAAGCAATTGAACAAAGGATTTAGCCCAATTTTCAACCGCACTTTCTTCACGCATCATTTCAACAGAAAGCGGTGCTTGATAAATTAACCCTTGCAATAACGGTGTTGGATAATGGCGGCTTAAACGCCCAATCAATTTTTGTACACTATTGTATTCTGCCACCAATTTTTCAAATGCAAGGGCATTCATTGCCGGTGCATTTTCACTGATATGCAAAGCAGCACCATCAAGCGCAAGGGTTGATTCATATTGCTCCATTTCCTCCGCATCTTTAATATAACGCTCTTGTTTGCCTTTTTTCACTTTATAAAGCGGTGGTTGGGCAATATACACATAACCCCGCTCGATAAGCTCCGGCATTTGACGATAGAAAAAGGTGAGTAAAAGGGTACGAATATGTGATCCATCCACATCTGCATCGGTCATAATGATGATGTGGTGATAACGTAATTTATCCGGATTATATTCATCACGCCCGATACCACAACCCAATGCAGTAATCAATGTACCCACTTCTTGAGAAGAAAGCATTTTATCGAAACGGGCTTTTTCAACGTTTAGAATTTTCCCTTTTAGCGGCAAAATGGCTTGTGTTTTGCGATCACGACCAACTTTTGCAGAACCGCCTGCAGAATCCCCCTCCACTAGGTAAAGCTCTGAAAGTGCAGGGTCTTTTTCTTGACAATCTGCCAGTTTTCCCGGAAGCCCTGCAATATCCAATGCCCCTTTACGGCGTGTCATTTCACGGGCTTTACGCGCCGCTTCACGGGCACGTGCTGCCATAATAATTTGGTTTACAATGATTTTCGCATCAGCAGGATTTTCCAATAAATATTCCTGCATTTTCTCATTCATTGCCGATTCCACCGCACTTTTCACTTCGGAAGAGACTAATTTATCTTTGGTTTGTGAAGAAAATTTCGGATCAGGCACTTTCACAGAAATAATGGCCACCAAACCTTCCCGTGCATCATCACCGGAAGTGGACACTTTTTCCTTTTTCAATAAACCTTCATTTTCCATATAGCTATTTAGGCTACGGGTCAATGCACCACGGAAACCGGCTAAATGCGTGCCGCCATCACGTTGTGGAATATTATTAGTAAAACAATAGACGTTTTCATTTACCCCATCATTCCATTGCAACGCCACTTCCACCCCAATGCCGTCTTTTTCTGCGGTGAAATAGAAAGGTTTTGGGTGAATTGGGTTTTTATTTTTATTTAAATATTCTACGAAAGCCTGAATTCCGCCTTCATAGTGGAAATGATCTTCTGTGCCATCACGTTTATCCACTAAACGAATGGAAACCCCTGAATTTAAAAATGAAAGTTCACGCAAGCGTTTTGCCAGAATTTTGTAATCAAAGGTGGTGATCGCAAAAATATCCGGACTAGGCCAAAAACGGACTGTTGTACCGCTTGTTTCGGTATTGCCAATAATCGTCAATGGTGCTTGTGGCTCACCTAAATGATAAAACTGTTCATGAACATGACCTTGACGGCGGATAGTAAGCTGTAATTTATCCGATAAAGCATTAACAACAGAAACCCCCACACCGTGCAAACCACCGGATACTTTATAAGAGTTATCGTCAAATTTACCGCCGGCGTGCAACACGGTCATAATCACTTCTGCGGCAGAAACCCCTTCTTCAGGGTGAATATCCACAGGGATACCCCGTCCGTCATCTTGTACGGAAACAGAATTATCATCATGAATTGTCACAATAATATCAGAGCAATAGCCTGCTAAGGCTTCATCAATGGCGTTATCCACCACTTCAAACACCATATGATGCAAACCGGTGCCATCATCGGTATCACCAATATACATCCCCGGGCGTTTACGAACGGCATCAAGCCCTTTTAATACTTTAATGCTGGATGCACCATAGTTATCGGTCGTGGTCGTTTCTGACATAATTAATCTCTATTTTGTAAATGAAAAATTAGGCGGGATTATAGCAAAAAATAGACGGATTGGCGAATTTGGCGCTAAGAGAGAAAAGGGATGTGCGATCAAAATTCATCGAAAATTTCGACCGCACTTTTACTGAAATTAAATATTTAAAATTTTATAGATTTCCGAATCTTTACGATCTAAATAATGAACGGACTGAATTTTACGAATAGTGCGTGATTTACCTCGGATCAAAATGGTTTCCGTGCTGGCTAGGTTACCTTTACGGGAAATCCCTTTTAACAATTCACCATGGGTAATACCGGTAGCAGCAAAAACAAGATTATCATCACGCACTAACTCTTCTAATTTCAATACTTCATTCACTTTTACACCGAGTTCTTCACAACGGCGAATTTCTTCCTCTGCGATTTTTCGATTTTCTTCGCTCTCCCCTTTCACTTCATTGCGTGGAATTAAACGAGCTTGCATATCGCCGCCTAATGCTCGAACAGCTGCCGCTGCTGCTACCCCTTCAGGTGCGCCACCAATGCCATAAATCATATCCACTTCGGCATCAGGTAAACAACATAGAACAGAAGCGGCAACATCGCCATCGGGAATCGCCATCACACGAATACCTAAATCGTGCATTTGTTTAATTACTGCCTCATGACGAGGTTTTGCCAATACCATCACCGTTAAATCTGATAAAGATTTTCCTAAACGGGAAGCGGTGCGGCGAAGATTTTGTTCAAGGGGCAACGCTAAATCAATCATACCTTTCACTTCCGGCCCCACCACGATTTTTTCCATATACATATCCGGTGCTTTTAAAAACGTTCGTTTTCCGCCCGCAGCCAATACAGAAATCGCATTAGATTGCCCCATTGCCGTCATACGGGTTCCATCAATAGGATCAACTGCAATGGAGACAAGTTCACCATTACCCGAACCGACTTTTTCACCGATATAAAGCATCGGTGCTTCATCAATTTCCCCCTCTCCAATAACAATTTCCCCATCCATATGAATAAGATTTAGCATATAACGCATAGCTTTCACCGCTGCCTCATCTGCCGCATTTTTGTTGCCACGTCCAAGCCAAGTATAGGCAGCCAGTGCCGCAGCTTCCGTTACACGAGAAAATTCAATAGCCAATGCACGATTCATTCTTTATCTCCATTTATTCCAAGCAAAAACCATATTATTTTAACACTATGCAAACGCTTGCATAATAAATTTTTATTGAAGGCTTTAAAAAGAAAAGTGAAGTAGGTACAATAAAGCCGTTTCGGACGTTATTTTAAAAGGAAATCACTATGTCATTAGAAATTTTAAACCAGCTTGAAGACAAAATTAAACAAGCGGTAGAAACCATTCAATTACTTCAACTTGAAGTAGAAGAACTAAAAGAACAAAACAGCCAATCTCAACAAACCGTTGAGGCATTGCAAAATGAAAATGAGCAATTAAAAAATGAACACCGCAATTGGCAAGAGCACATCCGTTCATTACTTGGCAAATTTGATAATGTTTAATCATTTTAAAGGCTTAGATTTTCTAAGCCTTTTTCTTTGGGTTATTTTATGAATATTTGTATCCTTTCCGGTAGCACCTTGGGCACAGCCGAATATGTCGCTGAACATTTGGAAGAAGTGCTTAAAACACAAGGATTTTCAACCGCACTTTTCCACAATGCCAGCTATGATGATGTGATTGATAAACCACTATGGTTGATCGTCACTTCCACCCATGGTTCGGGTGAAATTCCCGATAATTTACGTCCTCTCATTGATCAAATAGCACAATCTGCTCAGGATCTTTCACATTTGCGTTTTGCCATTGTTGGTTTAGGTAATTCGGACTACGATACCTTTTGCTATGCCACGAATCATATCGAAAATATTCTAGAACAAAAAAGTGCGGTCAAACTTTGTGAAAGTTTAAAAATTGATGTGCTCAATATTGATGATCCTGAAAGCTGTAGTGAAGAATGGCTCCCTCTATTTATTCAATCCATTGCATAATTTTCTCAATAAAACGATGATTTTAATGGTCATCGTTTTTTATTTTCTGTGGATAACTCTAAAAAAACTTGTCAAAAAACTGTATTTTTTCACTGAATAATCTTTATTTTTTTATAATCTGTGGATAACTAAAGCCCTTATCCACAACAAAAGATGATGATTTTGCTCATAGATCAACACTTTTTGATAAGATCTAACTTATTAATTTATAAAAAGAAAAGGATCTTATCCACAATGTAAAAGGATCCTAATAGTAACAATAATAAGATCTTTAACTATAAAATAGAGATCTTATATTTATTATCTCAGAACTTTTCGATCTTTTTATCCATTTCATTTCGGATCGAATTCTCACTTTCAAGCAAAATCGAATTTCTGTAAAATACCGCACATTTTTAGATCCAAATAAAATTAGAGAAAACGATGTTTTATACTGAAACTTATGATGTGATCGTCATTGGTGGTGGCCATGCCGGAACAGAAGCAGCCTTAGCCCCTGCCCGTATGGGATTAAAAACCCTTTTATTAACTCACAATGTAGATACATTAGGGCAAATGTCTTGTAATCCTGCTATTGGTGGGATCGGTAAAGGACATTTGGTTAAAGAAGTGGATGCCATGGGCGGTTTAATGGCTCATGCTGCGGATAAAGCGGGAATTCAATTTCGCACTTTAAATAGTAGTAAAGGTCCTGCTGTAAGAGCGACTCGTGCGCAAGCGGATCGCGTGTTATATCGTCAGGCGGTACGAATTGCTCTTGAAAATCAACCTAATCTTGATATTTTCCAGCAAGAAGCTACGGATATCTTAATTGAACAGGATAGAGTAACCGGTGTTACCACTAAGATGGGATTAACATTTCGTGCAAAATCGGTGATTCTAACAGCCGGTACTTTTTTGGCTGGCAAGATCCATATTGGACTGGAAAATTATGAAGGGGGACGTGCAGGCGATCCTGCGTCAACCACATTAGCAGAACGTTTGCGTGATCTCAATTTACGGGTGGATCGCCTTAAAACAGGCACACCACCACGCATTGATGCCCGTACCATTAACTTTGATATTTTAGCAAAACAGCATGGTGATGCTGTCTTACCGGTATTTTCATTTATGGGATCACGATTGGATCATCCACAACAAATTCCTTGTTATATTACCCATACGAATGATCGAACCCATGAGGTGATCCGTAATAATTTGGATCGTAGTCCGATGTATACCGGTGTGATCGAAGGGATCGGACCTCGTTATTGCCCTTCTATTGAAGATAAAGTTATGCGTTTTGCCGATCGTAATTCTCACCAAATTTATTTAGAGCCGGAAGGATTAACCAGTAATGAAGTTTATCCAAATGGGATCTCAACCAGTCTTCCCTTTGATGTGCAAGTGAAGATCGTTAATTCAATGAAAGGTCTAGAAAATGCTCGAATTATCAAACCGGGCTATGCCATTGAATATGATTATTTTGATCCGCGTGATCTCAAACCAACATTAGAAACCAAAGCTATTTCAGGATTATTCTTTGCCGGTCAAATTAACGGCACGACAGGTTATGAAGAAGCCGCTGGACAAGGGTTGCTTGCAGGGATTAACGCTGGACGTTATGTCCAAGAAAAAGATTTATGGTATCCACGTCGCAATCAAGCCTATATGGGCGTATTGGTCGATGATCTCTGTACATTAGGAACAAAAGAACCTTACCGGGTGTTTACCTCCCGTGCAGAATATCGTCTGTTATTGCGTGAAGATAACGCGGATATTCGTTTAACCCCGATTGCCTATGAGTTTGGTTTAATTGATGAGGCTCGTTGGGCTCGTTTTAATCAGAAAATGGAAAATATTGAACGTGAACGTCAGCGTTTACGTAATATTTGGTTGCACCCTCGTTCGGAATATTTAGAAGAAGCCAATAAAGTGCTGGGTAGCCCATTGGTGCGTGAAGCCAATGGTGAAGATTTATTACGTCGTCCGGAAATGAATTATGAGATTTTAACTTCGCTTACCCCTTATCAGCCTGCAATGGAAGATAAAGAGGCGGTCGAACAAGTGGAAATCGCCATTAAATATCAAGGCTATATTGAGCATCAAGAAGAAGAAATCGAAAGACAAAAACGTCATGAAAATACGGTGATTCCGGATCAATTTGACTACACTAAAGTATCGGGATTATCCAATGAAGTCCGTACTAAATTAGAGCAACACCGTCCTGCCTCTATCGGACAAGCAAGCCGTATTTCCGGCATCACGCCTGCCGCCATTTCAATCATTTTGGTTAATTTGAAAAAGCAAGGGATGTTGAAACGTGGGGAATAGATTAGATAATAAAGAGCGGTCAAATTTGATGGCGTTTTTTATTACAATCTTGAAATTTAATTAAACTCACATTCATTTTAGCCATAAAAAATGCCTTTAACTTTTTGTTAAGTAAAGGCATTTTTATTTATAGTGAGCGGGATGAGCTATTCAATATTAAACTAGAATGTATAATTGACACCTAAACGATATTCACGACCACGACCAGGGAACTGACCACGCTGACCATGAGGTTTATAGAGCTTATTTGCCACATTATCAATCGCAATATTGATATTCATTTGATCGTTATTGAATGGTTTCCAGTTTAATGTGATATCGGTTACGTTATAACCATCTTTCCCTTCTTCAGAGCCGGTTTTGAGGGTTCCACCTGTAATAAAGTAATTATCGGATGCCTTAACTTTTTCTACAATACGGTGATGTACACCTATTTCTAAGTTGGGTTGTTCAAAGCGATAGCTCAAAGAAGCAGTCCAAGTTCTACCAATTGCAGAGGCATATTCCGGATTACCGCTTAGTAGGCTGATTTCTTCAGGTTGTCCTTGACGATTTGTTCCCCATCTTGTTTGAGAATAGAAACGTGGTTTACTATGTGCCACACCAACACGAGCGGTAAAGCCATTGTTATGATATCCAATGTTTAGTTCATAACCCCTATTTTTAATTTTACCGGCATTAACAATCTCTTGTGCATCATTTCCGTGATTATCACGCCCATTCGTTGTGCCTAGCGCATCTTTGATATCTTGCCAGAAGTAACTTCCGTCAAAACTAAACATACCATCGTTGTAATTGAAGCCAATTTCGGTATTACGCGCCTGTTCCGCTTTAGTTTTATCACCAATAGTGATTATTCCACGGGCACCATGAGACATAACTGCATCGTGCATACGCGGACTGCGGGTGGCATAGTTATGACTCGCACTCAAACTTAAGTATTCAATGGGTTCATAAATAATTCCTACACTTGGATTGAACGCACCATCATTACGTTTTTTACCGTCCATTGCTTTAAAGTTAAAATGATCATAACGCAAACCTGTTGTTAAGATGATTTTATCAATAAGCGTGGTAATGGCTTCAAGATAAAGACCGGTATCTGTTTTTTCTTGATTCACGATTTGAGGATTAAATTTAGCGTGAGGTTTTACTTCTTGATGACGATAGTTGATACCGTATTTGAGTAAGATATTTTTGTGGAGAGAGGAATCGAAGTTAAGATTTGCACCATGGGTGACGACTTTTGTTTTAGTTGAACCATTATTTCTATCTCCACCAGCATAACCATTACCCTTATCATTAGCAGACCAACGACTGTGAACCAAACGATAAACATTCGCTGTTGCTTCTTGGGCAAATCCTAGGTTTTTACCGATCCACTCTAAGTTAGTGTTGGTCACAGACATTTTACGGTTAGCAGGTGCTTGTCTTGAGGTATTTAGACGAGGATTTGACTCATCAATAGGAAATTCTTCACGTACTGTACGTTCACCTTCGTGTTGTTCATTTAAATGACTTAATACAAAACGCTGTTCACCAAGGGTTGCGCCTAATTTTACTAAATAACTTATTTTATCAAGTGCAGAATGAGGAACACGATTTGAACCTGGATTTATACCACTTTGGTAATGTTTACCACCTTTATAATCGCTCTCTTTTACACGATTACCGGCAATGAGGGCATCGAAAATTTCACCTTTACCAAATACCGTGGCGTTATAGTTGTGAGCGTGGTTAGAGCTTACACCTCCGCCAATTTTCGCACCAATATTTTTATTACTGTCTTTTAACAAATCTAACGCATCTAAGGTTTTTGCAATGATAGCCCCGTTTGTTTGCCCGATACCGGCAGAAGCACTCCCGGCACCTTTTTGTACCGAAACAATTTTCACCAATGCAGGATCAAGCATATGACGTCCTTGATGATAATGAATTTGACTGTCTGAATAAGCATTATCAATTTTGACATCAATAGAATTTTGCCCCATACCACGAATATAAAGGTACTGAGAAGTCCCATTACCTGCACCTAAACTGATGGACGGTTCATATTTGAACAATCCTCGCAAATCAGTTTCAGTACTTTCATCTTTCAATTTGGTTGTTACAACATTGCTTTGTACTTTTAAACCTTGATTGCTTGTCACAACAACGGTATCAAGTGTTGCCATATCACTCTTTTCTGCTGAAGCATTTCCTACATATAACGCCCCCATTATTGCAGTGGTGATAGGAAGTAATTTAAAGTTTCTCATTTCATTGCTCCTGTAGGTTAAGATAAATTTAATAAATTATTAAAAATGATAATTATTATTAATAATGTTGTATAAAATGTCAATCTTAATAGACCAAATCTAGGTATGAAAAAGAAAACGAATATCATAAATACATAAAAAAAATCCCGACAATATCGGGATTTTATACAATTTTGATAAGCACATTTTTTTAAATATGAGGATAAAAAGTGAGTTTATAGTCAATGTGACAAGTGGAGGGGCTAGATGAAATTATCCATTAACAGCCACAGACAAAGCTTGTTTCACTGCCACATCTAAACCTGCTGTTGGGCGACCGAGTAATTTCTCAAGGGTTTTATCTTCTGAGAATAATGCACCCTTTGAGGCATCCACATCCCATTGAGCAATTAA
The DNA here is from genome assembly GCF_001998965.1 of Rodentibacter rarus. Classification (GTDB taxonomy): domain Bacteria; phylum Pseudomonadota; class Gammaproteobacteria; order Enterobacterales; family Pasteurellaceae; genus Rodentibacter; species Rodentibacter rarus. The sequence continues at coordinate 14,156 of NZ_MLHJ01000046.1, read as the reverse complement.
TCCGGCAAAGCCTGAATCCAAACCTGCTTGCACCAGTGCTGCGGCATAATCTTCAGCGGAAATGTCCACATAAGGAATGTCTTTGCCGGTTTGTTTGCTGATTTCAGCTGCAAGATCTGATAATGTCCAGCTGGTTGAACCGGCTAATTCGTAAGTTTTATTTTCGTGACCTTCACCTAATGCTACATTCACAGCGGCTTCCGCTAATTCAGCACGAAGTGCGGATGAAATTTTGCCATTTTTTGCTGAACCATAGAAAGCATTATTCGCTAATGTTGCCGGAATTGATCCCGTGTAGTTTTCGGTGTACCAGCCATTGCGTAAAATAGTGTAAGCCATACCTGAAGCTTTTAATGCAGCTTCAGTTTCAACATGTTCACCGGCAAGGGATTTTACGGTATTGTCATTTGTTGCACCAAGCAAGCTGGTATAAATTATATGTTTTACCCCTGCTTTTTTAGCTGCTTCAATCACATTGTAGTGCTGTTGCGAACGTTGTCCTACCTCACTACTTGAAACCAAAATTAAAGTTTCTACGCCACTTAATGACTCAACTTGTCCTTCTGTTTTTGAATAATCAAATTTTCTGGCTTCCACATCTGAAATTTTTGCGGGGTTTCGTACCAAAGCGATAACATTGGCATTTTTTGCTTTTAATAAATCTAATGCGATGGCACCGAATTGACCTGTTGCACCTGTGATAGCGATTGTTTTGTTTGTCATTTCATTTTCCTCTCTATGTTGAAATAGTTGACCTTATTAATTGATGGCGACTATAATAATTTCAATTCTTACTTTTGAGAAGTACTTACATAAAAGTAAGTATTTAAAAATTTAATTAAAAAATAGTAACTCAATGATTTTAAAGGAAATAAAAATGGAAAATTTTTCTGAACGTGGAAATGTTTTGGCTTCAGCATGCCCTTCTCGTCAAATTTTGCAACATTTAACTAGCCGTTGGGGTGTATTAGTATTAATCAGTTTACATTCAGGCACGAAACGTTTTAGTGAATTACGTCGTATGATCGATGGGGTAAGCGAGCGTATGCTGACTAAAACATTACAAGAACTGGAAGCGGATGGTATGTTAATAAGAAAATCTTATAATACCGTCCCACCTCATGTGGATTACACATTAACGCCATTTGGCATACAGGCATCAAATAAAATGTTTGAGTTAGTGGATTGGCTGGAAACCAATTTAGGCAGGATTTTGCAGCAAAAATCGAAAAATCCATAGAATAATGACCGCACTTTCAAGTAGAATGAACGGCATTTTTACAAAGTATAGACGATCAATGAAAGCAAAATTAGACCGATTACTGACACAGGCAAATATCCAATTAAATGATCAACAAAAACAACAGTTGCTCGATCTTGTCAATTTATTAAACAAATGGAATAAAGCCTATAATTTAACTTCGGTACGCGATCCGCAAGAAATGTTGGTAAAGCATATTTTAGATAGTCTTGTTGTAAGTCCTTATTTACAAGGGGAATATTTTATTGATGTGGGGACAGGCCCCGGTTTACCCGGTTTACCTTTAGCGATAGCCAACCCAAATAAACACTTTGTATTACTCGATAGCCTCGGTAAACGTATAAGTTTTGTTCGTAATGCTATGCGTGAATTAGGTCTTAATAATGTCACCCCGATACTAAGCCGAGTGGAAGAATATCAACCTGATGAAAAATTCGATGGGGTATTAAGTCGAGCTTTTGCTTCACTGAAAGATATGACGGATTGGTGCCATCATCTTCCTAAAGAAAGTGGGTATTTTTATGCGTTAAAAGGTATTTATCACTCGGAAGAAATTCAACAGTTGGATGATAAATATACAATAAAACAAATCATACCATTACAAGTGCCGGAATTAGTGGGGGAACGACATTTAATCATTTTGCAGTAAATCGTTACATATTTGTAAAATTTTTCCAAAACTGTGATTTAGTTAACGTTTTTTTGGTAGTTTTTGAGTTGAATCTGATTTTTTCAAGAGTATAATTGCCAGGGTTTAAGGTTATTGAAAATAATGTCGAGAATTATCCAACAAGCGAAAATTCAGTATAGAAAAGCTATTCAAATTGAATTAGTCATCATGTTACTACTCGCTTGTTTTTTTGCTTTTTGGCAAATGAGAAATGGGATTGATTTTTTATTTGGCTTTCTTTCGGCATTACTTCCTTTCAGTGCTTTCGTCTATATGGTTTTTTACCGAAAACAACAACTATCGACAAAATTAAGCGCTTTTTACAGAGGGGAAACCATCAAGTTTGTATTAACCATTGTGCTCATTATCATATCTTTTAAATGGCTTTTGGTAACAAACTTCGTCATTTTCTTTAGTGGCTTTTTTATAGCGTTAATGTTGAATAATTTAATTCCATTTTTGCTTCGCCGAGTTTGATTTTTACTACATTCTAAGGGTTCGTTATGTCTGGACAAACTACATCGGAATATATTAGTCACCATCTCGCTTTCCTTAAAACAGGAGAGGGATTTTGGCATATCCATCTAGATACCTTGTTCTTCTCAATTTTAGCGGCAATCATTTTTCTCTTTGTTTTCTCGCGTGTTGCAAAAAAAGCCACAACGGGAGTACCCGGAAAAATACAATGTATGGTGGAAATTGTGGTGGAATGGATTAATGGTATTGTAAAAGAAAATTTCCATGGTCCGCGTGATGTGGTTGCCCCTCTTGCATTAACTATTTTTTGCTGGGTATTTATCATGAACGCCATTGACTTAATTCCCGTAGATTTCTTACCTCAATTGGCAGGTTTATTTGGTATTCATTATCTTCGTGCCGTACCGACTGCCGATATCAGTGCAACATTGGGTATGTCTGTTTGTGTTTTCTTCTTAATTCTTTTCTATACAGTAAAATCCAAAGGTTTCAAAGGATTAGTCAAAGAATATACCCTTCATCCATTTAATCATTGGGCATTCATTCCTGTTAACTTCATTTTGGAAACGGTGACTTTACTGGCTAAGCCGATTTCGCTTGCATTCCGTCTATTTGGTAATATGTATGCGGGTGAATTAATCTTTATCCTTATCGCTGTGATGTATTCGGTCAATATGGCTATCGCTGCGTTGGGTGTTCCTTTACATCTTGCTTGGGCAATTTTCCATATTTTGGTGATTACCTTACAAGCATTTATTTTTATGATGTTAACGGTTGTTTATTTAAGTATTGCTTACAATAAAGCCGATCATTAATCATTTTTTTATTAACCAGCTCTAGGGCTAAAACTCAACTTCTATTGGAGAACATTATGGAAACTGTAATTACAGCGACAATCATCGGCGCATCGATTCTTCTTGCATTTGCTGCGTTAGGTACGGCAATTGGCTTTGCTATCTTAGGGGGCAAATTCTTAGAATCTTCAGCACGTCAGCCTGAACTTGCATCAAGCCTACAAACGAAAATGTTTATCGTAGCCGGCCTTTTAGATGCGATTGCGATGATTGCAGTTGGTATTTCCTTACTATTCATCTTTGCGAATCCATTTATCGGTTTATTACAATAATCCCTTATTTGCTTATCAACGTAAAACAAGCATTTTAAGGAGGACGTTGTGAATTTAAATGCAACATTAATTGGTCAACTCGTTTCATTCGCACTGTTCGTATGGTTCTGTATGAAATTTGTGTGGCCACCAATTATTAAAGCAATTGAAACACGTCAAAGCCAAATTGCCAATGCCTTAGCATCTGCAGAAGCTGCCAAAAAAGAGCAAGCAGATACTAAATTACTTGCAGAAGAAGAAATTTCAAAAGCGAGAATTCAAGCTCAAGAAATTATCGATGCTGCAAACAAGCGACGTAATGAAGTGCTTGACGAAGTCAAAACTGAAGCAGAAGAGCTTAAAGCGAAAATTATTGAACAAGGTTATGCAGAAGTCGAAGCTGAACGTAAACGTGTTCAAGAGGAATTACGTCTTAAAGTGGCTTCATTAGCAATTGCCGGTGCCGAGAAAATTGTGGGTCGCACGATTGATGAAGCGGCAAACAATGACATTATTGATAAATTAGTTGCAGAACTATAAGAGGCTTTAGCTTATGTCAGAATTAACTACGATAGCTCGCCCTTATGCAAAAGCAGCATTTGATTTTGCCGTGGAGCAATCCGTAAATGATAAAAGTGCGGTAGAAAAATGGACAGAAATGTTGAAATTTTTGACCGCACTTGTGGAAAACGAACAAATGGAAGCCTTTCTTGTGAGTTCGCTTTCTTCTCAAAAAGTTGCGGATACGGTTATTTCAATTTGTGGTGAACAGCTCGATCAATATGGGCAAAATCTTATTCGGTTAATGGCTGAAAATAAGCGTTTGAGTGCTATTCCTGCGGTATTTTCCGAATTTACCCGTTATGTGGAAGAACATCAAGCCATTGCAGAGGTACAAGTCACTTCTGCACAACCATTGAATGCAACTCAAATTGAAAAAATTGCTGCGGCAATGGAAAAAAGATTAGCTCGCAAAGTGAAAGTAAATTGCAACGTGGATGATTCACTCATTGCCGGTGTTATTATCCGTACAGAAGATTTTGTAATTGATGGAAGTAGCCGTGGACAGCTCGACCGTCTTGCAAATGAGTTGCAATGATAAGAGGAATAAAAGATGCAACTAAATTCAACTGAAATTAGTGAATTGATTAAAAAACGAATTGCGCAGTTTGATGTGGTGAGTGAAGCCCGCAACACTGGGACAATTGTTTCCGTAAGTGACGGTATTATTCGTATTCACGGTTTGAGCGATGTAATGCAAGGGGAAATGATTGCGTTACCGGGAAATCGCTATGCTATGGCACTTAACCTTGAGCGTGACTCGGTAGGTGCGGTAGTCATGGGGCCTTATGCTGATTTAGCAGAAGGCATGGAAGTTCAATGTACCGGACGTATTTTGGAAGTACCGGTGGGTCGTGGTTTATTAGGTCGTGTGGTCAATACCCTTGGTCAACCGATTGATGGTAAAGGTGAAATCGAAAATGATGGATTTTCACCGGTTGAAGTGATCGCACCGGGTGTTATTGAACGTAAATCGGTGGATCAACCGGTACAAACCGGTTATAAAGCGGTGGACTCTATGGTGCCGATTGGTCGAGGTCAGCGTGAATTGATCATCGGAGACCGCCAAACTGGTAAAACCGCATTAGCAATCGATGCAATCATTAACCAACGTGATTCAGGGATTAAATGTATCTATGTTGCAATTGGTCAAAAAGCATCAACTATTGCAAACGTCGTGCGTAAATTAGAAGAACATGGTGCTTTGGCAAATACCATTGTGGTTGCTGCATCAGCCTCTGAATCTGCCGCATTACAATATCTTGCCCCTTATGCCGGTTGTGCAATGGGTGAATATTTCCGTGATCGTGGTGAAGATGCGTTAATTGTTTATGATGATTTATCAAAACAAGCGGTAGCTTACCGTCAAATTTCATTATTATTACGCCGTCCACCAGGTCGTGAAGCTTATCCTGGCGATGTTTTCTATTTACACTCACGTTTACTTGAACGTGCAGCACGGGTTAACGAAGAATATGTAGAAAAATTCACTAATGGTGAAGTAAAAGGAAAAACCGGTTCTTTAACTGCCCTTCCTATTATCGAAACCCAAGCAGGTGACGTTTCTGCTTTCGTACCAACCAACGTGATTTCCATTACCGATGGTCAGATTTTCTTAGAATCTAACTTGTTTAACTCAGGTATTCGTCCTGCGGTAAACCCGGGTATTTCGGTCTCTCGTGTAGGGGGTGCGGCACAAACTAAAGTAGTGAAAAAACTCGCCGGTGGGATTCGTACCGCATTAGCACAATACCGTGAATTAGCAGCGTTTGCGCAATTTGCCTCTGATCTTGATGATGCGACCCGTAAACAGCTTTCTCACGGTGAAAAAGTGACTGAATTATTGAAACAAAAACAATATGCACCGCTGAGTGTTGCAGAGCAATCTGTGTTGCTTTTCGCTGTTGAGTTTGGCTATTTAGAAGACGTAGAATTGCAAAAAATTGCAAGTTTTGAGACCGCACTTTTAGACTATGCTCACCGTAACCATGGCGACTTTATGGCAGAATTAACCAAAACCGGTAATTACAATGATGAGATAAAAGACACATTGAAAACGATTTTGGATAATTTTAAAGCCAATAGTGCTTGGTAAGATAACGGAGAAAGAAGATGGCAGGTGCAAAAGAGATAAAAACCAAAATTGCCAGTGTACAGAGTACACAGAAAATTACTAAGGCAATGGAAATGGTAGCCACCTCGAAAATGCGTAAAACGCAAGATCGTATGGCGGCTTCTCGTCCGTATTCTGAAACAATACGAAATGTTATCAGCCACGTCTCTAAAGCCAATATCGGTTATAAACACCCGTTTTTAGTTCAACGAGAAGTAAAAAAAGTTGGGATTTTAGTTGTTTCGACAGACCGTGGAATGTGTGGTGGTTTAAATATTAATTTATTTAAAACCGTCATGACAGAAATCAAAAAATGGAAGGATAAAGGGGTTACCGTAGAGTTAGGATTAATCGGCTCAAAAGGAATTAACTTCTTCCGTTCATTGGGGTTATCTGTGCGTGGACAGCTTTCCGGTTTGGGTGATAATCCGGCAATGGAAGATCTAATTGGTGTAGCAAACGGTATGTTTGATGTGTATAAAAATGGTGAAGTTGATGCGGTTTATATCGCTTACAATAAGTTCATCAATACCATGGCACAATTACCCGTTTACCAACAATTGATTCCATTACCGGCATTAGAAACCGATAATTTAGAACAAAAGCAAAATACTTGGGATTATCTTTACGAGCCTGAGCCAAAGGTTTTATTAGACAGTTTGCTCACGCGTTATTTGGAATCACAAGTATATCAATCTGTGGTGGATAACCTTGCTTCCGAGCAGGCTGCCCGAATGGTAGCAATGAAAGCGGCAACTGATAACGCAGGAAATTTAATCAATGACTTGCAATTAGTTTATAACAAAGCCCGTCAAGCAAGTATTACAAATGAATTAAATGAAATCGTTGCCGGTGCGGCTGCGATTTAAGGAAAGAGGAAAGGTAATGTCAGCAGGAAAAATTGTACAAATCATCGGTGCGGTGATTGACGTTGAATTCCCACAAGATGCAGTACCAAAAGTTTACGATGCATTAAAAGTTGAATCCGGTTTAACCCTTGAAGTTCAACAACAATTAGGTGGCGGTGTGGTTCGCTGTATCGCATTGGGTACATCTGACGGCTTGAAACGTGGTTTAAAAGTAGAAAATACCGGAAACCCAATTCAGGTACCGGTGGGAACGAAAACCCTCGGTCGTATTATGAATGTGTTGGGTGAACCTATTGATGAACGTGGCGAAATCGGCGCAGAAGAAAATTGGTCTATTCACCGTGCAGCACCAAGTTATGAAGAACAATCAAACAGTACGGAATTGCTTGAAACCGGTATTAAAGTTATCGACTTAATTTGTCCTTTTGCAAAAGGGGGAAAAGTTGGTCTTTTCGGTGGTGCGGGTGTAGGTAAAACCGTTAATATGATGGAATTAATCCGTAATATTGCGATTGAACACTCCGGTTATTCTGTATTCGCCGGTGTGGGTGAGCGTACTCGTGAAGGTAACGATTTCTACCACGAAATGACAGAATCTAACGTATTAGATAAAGTATCGTTGGTTTACGGTCAAATGAACGAGCCACCGGGTAACCGTCTGCGTGTCGCATTAACCGGTTTAACCATGGCGGAAAAATTCCGTGATGAAGGTCGTGATGTCTTATTCTTCGTGGATAATATTTACCGTTATACTCTTGCAGGTACGGAAGTATCAGCACTTTTAGGTCGTATGCCGTCAGCAGTAGGTTACCAGCCGACCCTTGCAGAAGAAATGGGTGTATTGCAAGAACGTATTACTTCAACTAAGACGGGTTCTATCACTTCCGTGCAAGCTGTTTATGTTCCTGCCGATGATTTAACGGACCCTTCTCCGGCAACAACTTTCACACACTTAGACTCAACAGTAGTATTAAGCCGCCAAATTGCCTCTTTAGGTATTTATCCGGCGGTTGATCCGTTAGATTCCACATCACGTCAATTAGATCCACTTGTTGTTGGTCAAGAACATTATGATGTGGCGCGTGGTGTACAAGGTATCTTACAGCGCTATAAAGAATTGAAAGATATCATTGCCATTCTTGGTATGGATGAATTATCGGAAGAAGATAAACTCGTAGTGGCGCGTGCCCGTAAAATTGAACGTTTCTTATCACAACCGTTCTTCGTGGCAGAAGTCTTTACAGGTTCACCGGGTAAATATGTGTCATTAAAAGACACTATTCGTGGTTTCAAAGGTATCTTAGAGGGTGAATACGACCATATCCCAGAACAAGCGTTCTATATGGTGGGTTCAATCGAAGAAGTGCTCGAAAAAGCCAAAAATATGTAATCACTTCAAGTTATTTGAAGGAGAACAAAAATGGCGACATTTAACCTAACAATAGTGAGCGCAGAGCAAAAAATCTTTGAAGGTGCAGTTAAGCAAATTCAAGCAACAGGAGTAGAGGGAGAACTTGGTATTTTGCCTAACCACACTCCATTACTAACGGCAATTAAACCGGGAATTGTGAAATTTACTCTTGAAGATGATAAAGAAGAAGTCATCTATGTATCGGGTGGCTTTTTAGAGGTTCAGCCAAAGGTTGTGACTGTGCTTGCTGATGTAGCAATTCGTGGTAGTGAGTTAGATGCGGATCGTATTCGTGAAGCAAAACGCAAAGCTGAGGAGAATATTGTGGCACAGGTTGCTGATGTTGATCATGAGCTACTGGTGGCAAAACTTTCCAAAGAATTAGCAAAACTTCGAGCCTACGAATTAACAGAAAAACTTGTGAAATCAAAAAGATAATAAAAAGTGCGGTTAAATTTAACCGCACTTTTTGTTTGTGGGTTGTCATTCATCAAAAGCAATTAAATTTCCTTGTTTTTTGTGGTATTTTACAGGCTGTTTCAGCGTTTATTTGGATGAATTATGGAAAAGATCATTATTGATGAAAATCAGTTTCATCGCACTATTTCTCGTATTTCCCATGAAATTATTGAAAAACACGCAAGCTTAGACCAAGTAGTGATTGTTGGTATTAAACGCCGTGGTGCGGAAATTGCGACATTAATCAAACGAAAAATTATGGATTTGATTGATGTAGACGTTCCTTCAATGGAGTTGGATATTACTTTTTATCGTGATGATTTACAGCATATTGATTCAGAAAATTCAATGCCGGTGTATCGTGGCGCATCACAATATCTCAATATTAAAGATAAAGAAGTGATTTTAATTGATGATGTTTTATTTACCGGGAGAACGATTCGTGCAGCGATGGATGCATTGGCTGATTTTGGTCGTGCAGCAAAAATTGAATTGGTCATTTTTGTTGATCGTGGACATCGGGAACTTCCTATTCGGGCGGACTATGTGGGTAAAAATGTGCCGACTAGTCGAGAGGAAAAAGTACAGGTTCGCACTCAAAAATATGATGGGTGTTACGAAGTCGCATTATTATCAAAATAATCCTAAGCTATTGTGAACCTTGTTTAAAATTGATACTCTAACGAACGTTATTGACTTATTTGAAGAATGATAAAAGATGAAAAAATTAGGACTAAAATCGCTTTTTATTACTCTGTTGGGTGTATTCACATTTTCTTTTATTCACGCAGCTGAGCGGGTTGTTGCAACAGTGGATGGTGTGCCTATATTAGAAAGCCAAGTGCGTTTGTCCATGGGGAAAAATGGGAATTATCAGGCGGCTTTAGATAAAGTGATTGATGATATTTTAGTACAAAAAGCGATTAAAGAATCCGGTGTGAAAATTAACCCTAGTGAGATTGATATGATCGTAGAAGATATTGCCGCAAGAAATGGTTTGACCTACGGTCAGTTTTTAGATGCGTTGGATTATCAAGGTATTTCCCTTAATGCATTTCGCCAGCAAATTGCGAACCAAATGATAATGTCGGGAGTGCGTAATCATGCAATTAGCAACAGCATTCAAGTTACACGTGAAGAAGTAGATGCCCTTGGGAAAAAAATGCTGAATGAAGCCAAAGCGAATGGCACAGAGAAAAAAGTGACCGGTAAAGAATATGAGGTTCGCCATATCCTGTTAAAACTTAATCCCTTGTTAAATGATGCACAAGCAAAAGCGGAGCTTAATCAAATCCGTGCCGATATTCTTTCCGGTAAAACCACTTTTGCAGATGCGGCATTAAAATATTCTAAGGATTATTTATCCGGCGCAAATGGTGGAAGTTTGGGTTATGCTTTCCTGGAAGCCTATGTGGAACCTTTCGCTAAAGCAGTACAATCCACTAAACCGGGCGTAATTTCTGCGCCATTTAAATCAGAGTTTGGTTGGCATATTTTAGAGGTAACAGGAACCCGTGATGGGGATCGCACAGAAGATGCCTATCGCCAAAAAGCCTATGAAAAGATTGTGAATAGCCAGTTACAAGATGCGACCAAAGATTGGGTAAAAGCATTGCGTAAGACAGCGGATATTCAGTATTTTAATCAATAAATTCATATTTCGTATGAGAGGGGCACTTTGCCCCTTTCGTTGTTTTTATTTTGTTGAGTACCATGATGAAAAAATGTTTAATTAGCCTATTTATTTTTCTGCTGATTGCTATGGGGGGGGGCTTTTGGGGTTATCAAAAACTCAAGGCTTTTCAACAAGAAAGCATCAATGCACAGCCTGATCAGCTTCTGTTTGTTGAACGTGGTACAACCGGTAAGAAATTGGTCACACTTTTTGAGCAAGAAAAATTGATCGAAAATGCACAGTTTCTCCCCTATTTATTAAAATTAAAGCCGGAGCTGAACAAAATTAAAGCAGGGGTCTATTCGTTAAATGGAATTCACACCGTAGACGATCTCTTAACATTGCTTAATTCGGGAAAAGAGGTTCAATTTAATGTGCAATTTATTGAGGGAAAAACCTTCAAAGAGTGGCGAAAAAACCTCGAAAATGCACCGCACTTAATCCAAACTTTAAAAGACAAAAGCGATCAAGAAATTTTCAAGTTACTTGATATTCCCAGTATCCTAAAAAGCATTGGAGAATATAAAAATCTTGATGGTTGGCTATATCCGGATACCTATAATTATGCGCCTAATTCAACCGATTTAGCCTTGCTTCAACGGGCTGCCGAACGGTTGAAAAAAGCCTTAGATAAAGCATGGAATGAACGTGATGAGAACCTTCCATTAGCAAACCCTCACGAGATGTTAGTATTGGCTTCCATTGTCGAAAAAGAAACAGGCATTGCGGCAGAAAGGGCTAAGGTGGCTTCAGTATTTATTAATCGCCTCAATGCAAAAATGAAATTACAAACCGATCCTACGGTCATTTACGGTATGGGCGAAAATTATCAGGGAAATATCCGTAAAAAAGATTTGGAAACCCCCACCCCCTATAACACCTATATCATTGACGGATTGCCTCCAACCCCTATTGCCATGGTGAGTGAAAGTGCTTTGCAGGCGGTGGCGCATCCTGAAAAAACCGATTTTTACTACTTTGTGGCAGACGGAAGTGGCGGGCATAAATTTACACGCAACTTAAACGAACATAATAAAGCGGTGCAAGACTATCTGCGTTGGTATCGTAGCCAAAAGAATGGGAAATAATATGATGGGAAAATTTATTGTTATTGAAGGGTTAGAAGGGGCAGGAAAAAGCACCGCTCATCAATCGGTGGTGAAGATATTAAATGAATTGGGAATCGATGATGTCGTGTTTACCCGAGAGCCGGGGGGAACGCCTTTGGCGGAAAAACTACGCCAGCTCATTAAACACGAAAAGGAAGAACCGGTAACCGATAAAGCGGAATTACTAATGCTTTATGCCGCCCGTGTCCAATTGGTAGAAAATGTGATTAAACCGGCACTTAGCCAAGGAAAATGGGTAGTGGGCGACCGCCATGATATGTCATCACAGGCTTATCAAGGTGGGGGGCGTCAGCTCGATCCGCATTTTATGAAAACCTTAAAAGAAATGGTTTTAGGGAATTTTGAGCCGGATCTCACCCTTTATTTAGATATTGATCCGAAAGTAGGATTAGCCCGCGCCCGTGGGCGGGGCGAGTTAGATCGTATTGAACAAATGGATCTTGATTTTTTCTACCGCACCCGAGCCCGTTATCTGGAATTAGTCAAAGACAACCCAAAAGCGGTCATTATTAACGCAGAACAACCCATTGAACAGGTGCGGGCAGATATTGAAAGTGCGGTTAAAAATTGGTGGAAACATATCGAAAAATGACCGCACTTTATCCTTGGCTCACCCCCACTTATACCCAAATAGCCCAAACCTTTTCAGAAGGCTTGGGGCATCATGCGGTGCTCATAAAATCGGATGCTGGATTAGGTGTAGAACACCTCTTTGAAATGCTTTCTCGCCGTATTATGTGCTTTACCCCACAAGATATCGCACCCTGTGGACAGTGCCATGCTTGTCATTTAATGCAAGCTCATAGCCACCCGGATTACCACGAATTAAGCCCTATAGAAGGCAAAGATATCGGCGTAGATCAAGTGCGTGAAATCAACGAAATTGTAGCGCAGCACGCCCAGCAAAATGGTAATAAAGTGGTCTATGTGAAAGGTGCTGAACGCTTAACGGAAGCGGCGGCCAATGCACTGCTTAAAACCTTGGAAGAGCCTCGTCCAAATACCTATTTTTTATTGCAAGCGGACAGCGCGGCAAGTTTGTTAGCGACAATTTATAGCCGTTGTCAGGTGTGGCATTTGTCATCCCCTCCAACGGAAATGTCACAGGCTTGGTTGCAAACGCAATGTGAGGAAGAAAAACAGGAAATGGCTACCGCACTTTCAATGGGTTTCGGTCGTCCATTGTTTGCTTTAGAGATATTACAACAAGGGTTAATTGAACAACGGAAAGATTTTCTTCGCCAATTTTGGCGTTTTTATCGCCGCCGCTCCCCTTTGGAACTGCTCCCTTTGTTTGACAAGGTGCATTATCTTCGTCAACTCGACTGGATTTTAGCGTTTCTTGCCGATAGCCTAAAACATAAACTTCACATCAGCGCTCATCGTCAAGTGACCGATTTAGTGCGTGGCGTTGAACAATTTAGTGATGAGCAAACGGCACTTGGATTGCTACAAGCCATTCAAATCATGCAAAAAGTGCGGTCAGATTTACACTCAATTAATGGTGTGAATGTGGAATTAATCCTGTTAGACGGTTTAACCAAACTTATCACAGAAGTATTTGAAAAATAAGGAAAGAATAAGCTATGTTTATTGTTGATTCCCACTGCCATTTAGATGCATTGGATTATGATAATTTACACAAAAACATCGCAGATGTGGTGGAAAAAGCCTACACACGGGAGGTGAAACATCTGCTCGCTATTGGGGTAACATTAAGCCGATTTGAAAAGGCCTATGAAGAATTAAAAGAGTTTGACAACATTTCATTGGCTTGTGGTGTGCATCCCTTGGATTTTGAAGAAGAACCCTATGATGCCGAACGTTTGCTACGCTTGGCGCAGGACAAAAAAGTCATCGCTATTGGTGAAATTGGTTTGGATTACTATTACAGTGCTGAGAATAAAACTGAACAGCAAGCCATCTTTGCCAGTCAAATCAACATTGCAAATCAGCTCAATAAACCGGTGATTATCCACACCCGCTCCGCCGGTGATGATACGATTTCTATGTTGCGTGAGCATCAAGCAGAAAAATGTGGCGGGGTGATTCATTGTTTTACTGAAACCTTAGATTTTGCTAAAAAAGCGCTAGATTTAGGCTTTTATATTTCTTGTTCCGGCATCATTACCTTTAAAAATGCGGAAGCTATTCGTGAAGCCATTCGTTATGTCCCGGTCGATCGTTTATTGGTGGAAACGGATTCGCCTTATCTCGCACCGGTGCCTTATCGAGGCAAGGAAAATCAACCGGCTTATACAAGGGAAGTGTGTGAATATGTGGCGGCGTTAAAGGGGGTATCAATGGAAGAATTTGCCCAAATCACCACACAAAATTTCGAGCGTTTATTTAAAATTAATGTACAATAAATACCCAATATTCAAGAGGGAAATCCAATGCGTAAATTTTTTGGGGCTGTACTAGA
>NZ_MLHJ01000045.1 GCF_001998965.1 Rodentibacter rarus | reverse complement strand
TATCTAGTACAGCCCCTTTAATAATTCATAAGCAGGATGCGATTTATCAAAAACATTTACACTATAATTATTAGACCAATTAAATAGTATTATTTCTTCATTTTTTACTATCTTAGTGATCCAATAAGGAAGATATAAATTCATTTCTTCACCATATTGTTGTAAAAAAATGTTAAATTTGACTTTATTTATTAATCCCAACAAGGAATATTTACATCACAAATAATATCGATATCAGGTTGTATTTTTTATTGTTTAAATTTTTTTATAATTATCCTGCCAACAAATACCATTGCAGTTTTTATTCACTATCGAGAGTTGGCTTTCTTATTGGTAACTCTCTTTTTCATAAGACCTCTTTATTGAAAATAGTATTTAAACTTTATTAAATTAATGAATAAACAGCTTTAATATAAAGAAACCAAATAGATAATTTATCTACTTACAAGGTATGTTTGTTCTACAGATTGTATCAACATTCGCAAAATTTATTTTTATCAATGGTTGATACTCAATATCGTCTTTTAAAAATCTCTAAAAATTTGATTTGGATCATAAGTGCGGTTTGTTTTTGCACCGTTTTTTATCAAGCCGTCTATAATTCGTCTAATTAATTTTAGGTATGAGGATGCGATGGAACAAGAATATCAACGGGGGGTCACACGTGCTTGTGTGCAAACGGCACTGTTGTTGTTACAACATGGGGCGGAAAGTACGGTGGTAGTGCAGATGGCCCAACGTTTAGGGGTTGCTCTTGGAATGGAAAGTGTTGAATGTGCCCTGACGGCAAATGCTGTGGTAATTACAACTATTTCTAATGGGCATTGTATTACTACGGCACGAAAAAATACCGATAAAGGGATCAATATGCAAATAGTGACGGATGTTCAGCATATTGTGATTTTGGTGGAGCATAGATTATACAATTTGGAGATGGCACAAAAGAAACTGGATAACTTAAATCCTTTAAAATATCACCGTGCTTTAGTAGTGTTGATGATTGGATTATCTTGTGCTTCTTTTGCCCATTTATCGGGAGGAGATTGGCTAATTTGTCTGATGACTTTTTTGGCCTCTGCGGTGGCGATGTTTGTTCGGCAAGAATTATCCAAACATCATTATAATCCGCTTATTGTTTTTGCGATTACGGCATTTGTCGCCTCGCTCATTTCCGGTATCAGTTTGAAATATCAATGGGGAAACGATCCACAAATTGCTTTAGCATCCAGTGTGTTATTGCTTGTGCCGGGGTTCCCCTTAATTAATTCCTTGGCTGATATTCTAAAAGGCTATGTCAATATGGGGTTAGGGCGTTGGACTATTGCGACAGTTCTGACTTTTGGGGCTTGTCTTGGTATTGTGTTGGCATTGAGTGTGTTGCATATCACGACATGGGGTCATTAAGATGGTGTTTTTATTGAGTTTACTTGATGATATGTTTTTTGCCGCTATTCCTGCGGTGGGTTTTGCCTTAGCATTTAATGTACCGCCTAAAGCATTAAAATATTGCGCCATTTTAGGAGCGTTAGGGCACGTAACACGCACATTACTTTTACACATTAATGTACCGATTGTCTTTGCAACTTTTTTTGCCACTTGTGTTATCGGTTTTATCGGTGTGCATTTATCGCACCGTTATTTGGCGCATCCAAAAGCCTTTACGGTAGCTGCGATTATTCCGATGATTCCGGGTGTCTATGCTTATAAAGCGATGATTTCCATTGTACAAATTCATCACTACGGCTATTCCCACGAACTTTTGGAGCAAATGATCAGCTCATTTATTAACACTGCCTTTATTTTAGGGGCATTGGTTTTTGGGCTTGCTTTGCCGGGCTTGATTTTTTATCGTCAGAAACCGGTGGTATAAAACAAAAAACACGCATCATTGCGTGTTTTTTATCTTACTATTCTTTTGTGATTTCCTTATCTTCCGGCAGGATTAAGTTCAATATCAATGCCAGTAATGAACCCACTGTAATGCCGGAGCCTAATACCTCTTTGAAAAAGTGCGGGAGTTTATCAAGCAGTTCCGGGCGTGTGGTGACCGCTAATCCACAACCGATAGAAATGGCAATAATTAAGCCGTTGCGTTTGCTACGTTCCACTTTGTCTAACATCTGAATCCCTGCCGCTATAATCATTGCAAACATCATTAAACCTGCGCCACCAAGTACTGGAAGGGGAATTGAAACGATTAATGCGCCAAACACAGGAAATAATCCTGCTAATGCCAGTAACACGCCGGTTAATGCGACTACGTGACGGCTTGCGACCCCGGTTAATGAGATCACACCGATATTTTGTGAAAAAGAAGAAAAAGGCGTGGTAGACATAATCGCCGCTAATGCTGATCCTAAACCATCAGCCAGTACGCCACCTCGTAAATGTTTACCGGTAATTTCAGTATGGGTGGCATTCCCCAGTGCTAGGAAATTACCACTAGATTCAACAATGGTGACCAAATAAGCAATGGACATCCCGATAATCCCTGAAAGGGGGAATGAAAGTCCAAAGTGAAGGGGTTGAGGAATCGCAAAGGTTTGGGCATTTGCCACACCATCAAAATTAACCCAACCTAAAATAAGGCAAAGGAGGTAGCCGGTCATCATCCCTATTACAATGGCTGCCGCAGAGAAAATGCCTTTTCCCCATTGAACCAAGGCGACAACGATAACTAACACAAAACTTGCCATCATCAAATTTTCCGGCGTGGCATATTGCGCATCGCCACGTTGACCACCGGCAAACCAATCTACTGCAACAGGAATTAAACTCAAGCCAATCATCATCACTACTGTTCCGGTCACAACGGGTGGGAAAAGCTTACGAATATAAGGCATAAAAAAGCTGCCGATAATCATCACCAAAGACCCGACTAAAGAAGCCCCTAAAATGCCTGAGACACCGTAATCGCTAAAACCAATGGCAAGGGCAGCGGCAACAAAGGTAAAACTGGTTCCCATCACGCTGGGTAAGCGAATACCGATTGGACCTAAGCCACGACATTGAATCACCGTTACTACGCCGGAAATTAACAATGCAGCGTTCACTAACGTGATCGTGTCATCGGTAGGGAGTTTTAAAACATTACCGATCACCAAGGGGACAGCGATAATGCCTCCGAGTGCCGCTAATAAATGTTGTGCGGCAAGCAATAAACTCAAGCCAAAAGGCGGTTTATCTTCAACAGAATAAAGCAGTTGATTATTCATTATTGTTCCTTAACGTATAAAAAGAAAGGGCGAATTATACGCTAAAGCACTGTAAAGGAAAACGTTTGCTTTTTTGGAAGGAAAGAGCGGTTAAAATTATGCTGATATTTTCAATATGATGTAACATTTGTATGCAAAATAAACATATTTATCTTATACCGGCGATATTTTGTATTAAATAAAGGATTATTTATGACCTCCCAATCCAACTACCGCTACCCCCTTGATGTAGAGGATAAATACTCTTTTGATATCGTTCTTTTTCATTTGACCGAAGGACTTTCCTAGCTTTGGATTGGAATTTCAATTATCAAGTTTTGACCCGAATGTATCATTTTCCGCTTTGATGGATGCCCTGATGACGTCAGTTTTTGACAGAGTGATAAAGCGGTTTGATATCTCAATGGCATTGTCACTGGATTTGGTTTAGGGAAAAGCGGATTTGTGCTCACCCATTATCAAATAATTGTCGAACCGGCGTTGGTGAACGTCTAAACCTCTACTGATAGCGCAATATATTCACATTAGAATAACCATCGAAGCTTAGATTTTCACACTTTTACCCGTGAGAACGTCTGGCATACAAAACTATAGGTAATCATTTCTCCATTAAACCAGTCTTTAATCGGTGATAAATAAAGTTTCCCCCCCTACACCTTTAAACTCCATCACATCGGTTAATGACACTGAACTTAGGAAGTAAAAACGGAACGAGGCTAATTCAATAGAAAATAGCGCTTTTTTGATGACCTATATGGCGGTAAATTTAAATTCTGGCGAGTGGTTTTTAGATAACGTTCGATAGCTTGGTGTTTAAGAATTGAGTTGTATTTAGTTATAAAAGCCTGCACCTTAGTCAATTACCGTTTAGTTTAACCTTTGGGGTGCAGATCACTGTGTTATTTCCAAGTTTGTTGCTCAAACACGCGTTTTTTTAATTCCGGATAATCTTCAATTTTAAATTCCGGTGTTTTTCCGGCTTTAAGTTGACGTTGATAATCCTTCAATAATGTCCATACAATTGGTGAAAGCAGTATGATTGCCACCAAATTAAGAATTGCCATCACTGCCATTACCGTATCAGCGAAATTCCACACCACATTACCTGAACGCACCGCCCCAAAATAAACGAAAAATAGCACAGTTAGACGGAATAACAGCACAAACCAAGGTTTGTTTTTAATAAAGCGGATATTACTTTCTGCATAAGCATAGTTACCAATAATAGAAGAATAGGCAAAAAGCAATAAAATAAAGGCAAGGAAATGCAACCCAAATTCACCAACATGATATTGCAAGGCATTCTGTGTAAGAGAAATACTTTTAAGTGCTTCACCGCCATAATTATTTGAAAGTAAAATCACAATCGCCGTACAAGTACA
The DNA here is from genome assembly GCF_001998965.1 of Rodentibacter rarus. GTDB lineage: Bacteria > Pseudomonadota > Gammaproteobacteria > Enterobacterales > Pasteurellaceae > Rodentibacter > Rodentibacter rarus. The sequence goes on along the minus strand of NZ_MLHJ01000045.1, from coordinate 24,853 downwards.
TACCATCATGGTATCGACAAATACGCCTAGCATTTGCACTAAGCCTTGGCTAACCGGGTGTTTAACATGAGCCGCTGCTGCCGCATTAGGGGCAGATCCCATACCGGCTTCATTGGAAAACAAACCTCGCTTAATCCCCATCATCATCGCTTTAGATACCATAGCACCGAAGAAACCGCCTGCTGCGGCATCAAAGGTAAAGGCACTTTTGATGATGTTATTGATCACGGTTGGCACCAATTCAATGTTCATTCCCAAAATAATCACAGCCATAATGAGGTAGAACAATGCCATCATCGGCACAAGGCTACTGGAAATCACCGCAATGCGTTTAATCCCACCGAAAATAATAGCGGCCGTTAAAATCACTAGGGCGATCCCGACATATTCACCTTGCCAATCCCAAGCATTGCGCGTAGCTTCCACAATAGAATTTGCCTGTACGGAATTGAAAGCAAAACCAAAAGTAAAAATGAGCGCAATAGCAAAAGCTATCGCCATAGCCCGTGATTTCAGCCCCTGCACCATATAATAAGCCGGCCCTCCACGAAACGATCCGTCTTTATCTTGAATTTTAAATAGCTGTGCGAGCGTAGACTCTGCAAAGGCACTTGACATACCGATAAAAGCAGTGATCCACATCCAAAATACCGCCCCTTCTCCACCCAGGGCGATAGCGGTAGCAACACCACCAATATTCCCCACCCCAACTCGGCTAGCAAGCCCAGTTGCAAAGGCTTGGAAAGGGGTGAGAGAACTGCCTTCTGCTGCCCGCCCGAACCACATCTCGCGCATACTCGCCGGGAATAATCGTAACTGCACAAAACCCGTTGTAATGGTGAAAAATAAACCGACGCCAAGTAAAATCACAATGGTTAAATTCCATATTGGTCCATCAAGATGATCAACAATCCATACTAATAGTTGTTCTAAGGTGTTAATCAGTTCCATAAAGCTCCTCCCAACTAAAAATAAATAAGAGGGAATTGTAGGGAAAAAAAGGAGGAAAAACGATATTTATCAATGAAACATATAAAAAAATGAAATTTGAGTAGATTTTATTCAATAAAAGGCTGATTTATTAGATAAAAACAAAGCATATTATGAAAGCAATAAGGGAGTGTTCTCTGGAAAGTATTGAAACACTTCTTGCCAATTCACTGTTGAAAATTACTTGTTTAGGATAGTTAACTTCACCTTTATTTGAGTTGATAAAAAATTGTTTCCATCATAGTTTTGAAAATTTATTGTTATCGAAAAGGTTAAAGCTGACTTTGTTTATTTTAGAAAAAATTTGCCAAAACACATTACTTTCAAATTATCGGCAATGGTTTCGGCAAATCGTTTAGTATTTTAACGAATAGACTTATCTACGTCTGCGTTGCTTCATCATTTCTAAAACACGTGCTTTTTGATTTGTGGTTAAACTCACATTTGTTTTAACTACTTGGTTTTTAACAATTTGCGGTTTCGGTGGGTTAATACCGCCTTGTTTCACTGTTTCAGTATTGAGTGCGTCAACTTTTACATCGACATCCGCTTTTACGCCTGCAATAGTCCCATTATCCCAATCTTTCTTAATGCTTTCTGCCCATTTATCCACAGGGTACGGTGCTAATTTACCACTACCATTAGCAGAAAGATGCACGCTGGTTTCATTCACTTTATCGGTAACTGAGGTTGTTGTCACACTACCTGTTAGATTATTCGTAACATTTGGTGCATTCAGACTGCTACCGTTAAATTGGGCATTATTGCCTGAAATAGTCGCATTCTGAGCATTCAAATCCGTTGTAGTGTGAGTTTCATTACGGACAACATCGACATTTAATTTTCCGGAACCACTTGACGGCGTCCATTTATTATCACCAAGACCACCACTTAGCGATAATCCGACATCTACACCGGTTTTATTGACACTATTCACCGCAGCATTCAAGCTAACATCCCCTTTACCACCATCTAAATTAAGATTGGTACTATTTGAGGATACACCTGTTAAGCTTACTCCATTTTGCGCCTGAATGTTCACATTTTGACCATTAATGGATACTCCTTGATGAGTTTTACTATTTTCATGTTGAACATTCACATTACCGTTAATACTAAGACTTGAGGTATTCGCACCAACGCTGACACCACCGCCCACAGAAACATTAAGATCTTGGACTTGGCTTTTACCCGGTTGTACATTGACTGTATTACCCGTGATAGAAACATTGTTACCCGCATTGACATTTGTACCTTGTAGGCTTACCCCATCTTTACCGTGAATACCCACATCGTTACCACCTTGAACATTATGCAAAACGGCATCAGTACGATTTCCTTTATGTCCATTCGCTGTGAAACTCACATCAACGGATGGCACTGCAGCACTCGCTGCCGGAATCACGATTGCCCCCACACCAACATTTAGCGTGAAACCACCACCTTTATGTGAACTGGTATTTTGCGATTGTGTAAAGTTTGCTTTATCTGCATTGATATTGACATTGTTATTGGCTGCAATATCTGCTTGGCTGTTCAATGTGCCGGTTGTGATATTCACATTGTCACCCTGCACATTCGCTTTATGAGCGGTTGTCGAACTACTCTGATCTTTCTGGAAATGAATCCCGGCATTAATACCAACATTCGCTGTTGCAAAATCTTTCGTACTCGCACTCACTCCAATCGTCACTCCGGCAGTTAATTTCTCATTTTGTTTGGTATTTTGTGCAGATTGAATGTTATGCGCTTTTGAATTCAGGTTAACATTACCACCACCTTGATACTGTGTCCCAACATCGGTCAGACGAGTCGTATTGACATTAATATCTTTACCTGCCGTTAGCGTGGTACTTTGTGCATTGCTCGCCGAATTACTTTCACGTCCACCGGAAATACCAAGTACAAGACTGCCATTTACCGCTTTATTTTTATCCACTGAAGTCGTCAAGGTTAAGCCTAAATCAAAGTTTTTCTGCTTATCACTTTCCGTATTGTATTCAGGAATATGGCTGATATTCTTCGCATTTTCAGAAATATTTTTGACCGCACTTAGCTGTGATCCTTTATGCACAATGTTGTGATTGGCATTGATATTTAAGTCGCCCGCAGCAGAAAGCTGACTTCCTTTTACTGTTGTGACAGTTTTATCTTTATCCGTGTGTTGAAGCCCCAATGATATTTTATTGGTTACGCTACTCTCGGTTACAGTGACTGTATTTGTAATACCAAAATCCGTATTGACTTTTGACGTATAAGAAAAATCATGGTGTGCTTTTGTATTCACATTATCGGCATTGATATTCAAATCGCCTTTTGTTGCCTCTACTTTACTTCCTGTAATATTTACACTATTTGCATTTAAGCTTGTGCTAGCGCCACTCACTTGTGACGGATTATAAGTATGTTCCTCTTGCAATTTAGAATGCTTATAAAAACCGAACGTTGCGCTAGCTTCACCTTTAAACTTCAGATTATCTTTTACATTATCTGCCAGATTTTTCGCCAATTCATCACGCTTCACTTTGCCTGCAATGACATCGGATAATAAATCAATAGAAGATTTTGCTAAGCCGTCTTTATCAATAGATAATGTTGGTTTCTCAACTTTAGTGGTAAAACCAATACCTGACTGAGTATGGCTTTGAGTGAGGTAATTTTGGCTACCTCTAATATTAATTCTTTCGCCGGCTACAATATCAAGCGCCCCCCCGGCTTGGACTCGGCTACCAAGAATATTGACATTTTTATCAGTCACGAGCTGCAAATTTGACTTAGACTCTAGCTCAGCACCTTTCTTCGTATAGACAAGTTTGTAACCTTTGGTACGCTCTTTGGTAATATCAAAAATAGTCCCTTTACGTCCTTTTTCTTCATAACTACTAACATTCGATACTGAATCTAAAACGAGATTTCCGTCATTGGCTTTTACAAGTGCATCTTTACCGGAAATCACTCGACTTCCCGAAATACTCACGCCTTTTTTGGAGTCTAAAAGGATTGCACCTTTGACGGTGAAATCCGCACCATGCTGTTCTCTGTCGTTCCGTGTTGAAGCTAATGTTTTTGACCCGGCAAGTCCTCCCCAATATTTTTCTTTATCATCAACTTGATGGTCATTGACTACTTCCTCTGTATTAAATTGGAGTTTTCCACCATTTGCAATAACAAAGTCGCCATCAACTTGCCCAATGGTTCCTGCAAACTTAACATCCGAAGCACTTGATACAACCAAATCACCTTCAACATTTATTTTACTCGCCGTATATTTTTGAGCATTTGCACTCTGATGGCTACGTCCTGTTTTGTGTTTTGGTGAAAGATTCTTAAATTCAACAAAATCATCATAGTGATTCAGTTCTTTTACCCCCTTAAATAAAATTCCGTTCTCACCATGTAAAGCGACATTCTTAGCGTCTATTTGCACGGCATCACCGGTTAACTGACCATTTCGTGCAATAACCTTAAGATTATCTGCGGTAATAGATGTACTATGTGTTGTTTCAGTTACACTAAAGGAAGTTTCTGTCACTTTTTCATTTCGTCTGGTGCGACTATCCGCAATTAGCTCTCTTTTATTCGTTTTTTGTGCACCTAAATGTGTTTTTCCTCCGACTAATACCGTGTCTTTTGCTTGAATATTCGCACCGGAGAGATCCAAATTACCTGACGCTACCACAATGACTGAATCCGCTTTCACATTTGTTTTAGTAAAATGCTCGGTATCTTTATTCGAAGTGCGACTCCCAACAAATTTATCAGGAGCTTGAATTTCTTTAACCGTCCCAAGATTTTTATTGGTTACAACACCGTCTAATCTTGCATTACCTGCTGTGACAACAACTTGTTTTGCTTCCAAGTTACTTCCTGTTATCGCTAAATTGGCTCGTTCATCCGTTGAATGAATACGAATACGCCCTGCTTGGATACTACCGGCTACTTTACCATCTAACACTTTTTCTTGCTGCGGTAATACATTAATCGTTAATTGCCCATCATCAGCACGTTCAATTTTATTACGACCTTGTACAATATTAATATTCCCATTATCCGATTGAATCTTACCGGCAATATTTACTTTAGGAGCAATAAGATCCACATTTGGTGCCCCTGCTATGGTACCTTTTGTTGTTAGACTACTTTCACTATCAACTTGGTAGCCTGTTAATTTACCACTTTCAACCGTTGCTTTTCCCACCACAAGGGATGCTCTAGGAGTATTAATAAAACCACCGCCATCAACACTAATTCCATTTGGATTCGCTAATACGTAATCGGCAGCCTGACCTGCAATTTCTTGTTTACCCGCAATATAGGAAGGATTGCGACTGACGACTTCATTTAAAATGATCGTAGCCGCTTGTGTGCGTAAATTAGGGTTTTTATCAACCTCTCCGGCAAGCTGTGTTTGGCTGGTTTGCAATCCGTTGTTGAGTACAGCCCCCGCTTTATCTACATTAAATTTATTATATTGGTTATGAGATAAGCCTGATTGACTTGGCGTAGCAATATTCACTATTTCTACACCTTTTTGACGAGTAACTTGCGTATTGCTGTTTGAGGTTTGAATATCCGCATAGCTAAATTGTGTTGCATAACAAAATGATAAAGCTATTGCGATTTTAGAAAGAGAAAATTTTTTCATAGATAGAAATCCAAAAAGAATAAAGATTAAGCCGGTAAACAGACCGTTTACCACCTATTTTGCCAATGTCTGTTTTGCTCATTTATTGATAAAACATAATATATATTTGGCGTGATAGATATTCTAAGCGTCAATGATTAAATATCCGATGACTTTTTTAAAAAATATATAAATTTGTGACCTACATCACGATTTTTATCATGCTTCAAACTTAAATGAATATAGTAATTAAGAATACATCGTATTGACTGATTAAAATACAACTTGCCAATTCACATTAATACTTCGTTCCTGAATAACTTGATTTCGTTGGAACAATCTTCCTGTTGCCCATTCTAATTGCATATACCAACGAGGATGAGTGGTTTTTACACCTAGCACATAACCAAACGCTTTTTGACTATTAGCACCTTGCGCCGTTGCTTTTTGAACGCCGATATCCAACCCTAAATAGGGTTCAATCTGCCATTGCTTATATTGATATAACCAACCTAGATTATTTTGCAATACCGCACTTTTTTCTGCTGACAGGGAAAAATCATTAAAACCCCGTACAGCATAGCGTCCGAGTAACTCATCCTGTTTAATAGCCGGTAAATAGTTATGACTATATTGTCCAATTAAACGGCTAGATTGGTGGAAAATCTGAGATTTAATCGGGTAAAACGCATTAAATTGTAATTCTGCCCGCCAGCGATTAAATTGACCTTCCGGCTGATCCCGTCCTTGGTTGACCATAGTATTCCACCACTTTAAACCTCTTTCATAGCTAAAGTCGGTCATCAATGAACCATAAGAAAATAATTGTAAGTGATTAATACCAATTTGAGCGGTTGTTAAGGTAGGGCTTTGCAAAGAAATCAGACTATCCTGGAAATAACTTTTACTTTTAATCCGTTCTAATTGTGCATAAAGATTGGAAATTGAATTCGAATCACGTCTAAATGTGTAATCACTACGCAACGCTGCCTGCCAAGTATATCCCTTTTGTTCAACAGTATTATATTGTAATGGAAGAGTCGATTTAAATGCCGAAAAAGAGCCAAAGGTACTCAATGACCAATAGCCATAAGGAATAGTATGGAAGAATGAAAATGAACGGTTAAAATTATGATGGTAAGATTTCAAACTGTGACTGACATTAAGATAAAGACTATCGGAAAGCCCTAAAGGATTATCAATACTCAGCCCCCCTTTAGCTTGCCAACGTCCCAAGCGTTTTGAAGCGAAATTATCCATACCGGCATAACCTGTTACACGAGATTTTTCTTCATTAACAAAGGACAATTCAATTTCACCATTTTTTGCCGGTAGCACATCAACGCTCACTTTACTTCCCGACATTTTATTCGCCTGATCCAATGCTTGATCCAGATCCTTAATATTTAACGGCTTACCTAAAGCATTCGGTAAAAGCATACTAAAATTGAGCCTCTCACTGGCACTGGAAAGCAAACTTACTTTCCCTTCTGTTACTCTCATTGTGAGTTTTCCGGAACCATCGTCTTCAAATTGAAAAGGATTATAAATATAACCTAGAGCGAGGTAGGCAGAGGTAAGCGCTTGACTAAGTTGGTTTAAGCGCTCTTCATTTAAACACGCATTCTTTTGGGGGGCAAAAGGCAAAGGATCGATTAAATGAAAACCGACAAACTGCACTTCACTATACGGTAGGCAAACTTGAGACAAATCCGCTTGAACATACGTCTGTTGTTCCGTTTGATATTGATGCTGTGAAAGCCAACGTTGTTGCTGCACTTGCTGAAGCTGCTCATTTTGATTTTTGGCTTGCTGTTGAAAACGGTTAAATTCATTTTGTATTGGTATTGATTGCTGATTTGCCCAAGTAAAAATCGGCACACAAGCGAGTAAGATTAAAAGATGCTTCATAAGTGTATCCCTAAATAAATTATGTGCCACATCATACCGCATAATGAGTAAAGCACGAAGATGAAAGCGTGTTTTTATGGTGACTTGTTTTGGATTGCTACAACTAACTGACTAAAATCGCCACGACTTATCCTCTCAGAAAAAACGGAAAATAGAATTAGAGCAACAAGTACTTGATTTTATCCATCCCCTTCCAAAGGGGCATAAAAAAAGCCCTTTCAAAAGCTGAAAGGGCAAAACATTTGGAGTCATACTATGAGTTGTTGAATTAACAAATCAGGTATGAGACGCATTATACTCAAAACCAAAACAAATGCAACCATTATTTAACAAATATCTTACAATTTTATTTATGCGGATTACGTGTATTTGCATTCACTAAATTTCGCATTAAAAGAGCACACGCCAAATCAATATCTTGCGGTACATCCAAGAAAACGAAATGCCCGTCACCTAATGCCGCCTCAACCGGCTCATTTTTTCGATTAAGCATTTTCTCTATTTTAAAATTGATATTGCCTTGTGGTGTCATCATCTCTACTTCATCGCCCAGTAAAAACTTATTTTTTACTGCCACTTCAGCCATGCCCTGCTCATTGCGTTTTCCGGTAAACTCACCAACAAACTGCTGACGATCAGAAATAGAATAGCCGTATTCATAGTTTTGATACTCATCATGTGTATGGCGACGTAAAAACCCTTCGGTATAACCACGATGAGCGAGGGACTCTAACGTATCCATCAAAGTTTCATCAAAAGGTTTACCCGCTGCCGCATCATCAATGGCTTTTCGATAGACTTGCGCAGTACGGGCGCAATAATAGAAAGATTTGGTTCGCCCTTCAATTTTTAAGGAATGCACACCAAGTGCGGTCAATTTTTCCACATGTTGTACGGCACGCAAATCTTTTGAATTCATAAAGTAAGTGCCGTGTTCATCTTCAAAAGCGGTCATTTGTTCATCCGGCTTTTGTGATTCCGTATAAAGAAAGACTTTATCCGTCACCTGTCCTTCCCCCAGCGTAGGGGCAACATTTTTAACTTCAATTTGTTGGCGAGGATCGACTTTTGGCACAATATTGCCCACTTCATCCGTCGTGCCTTCTTCCATTTTATATTCCCAACGGCAGGCATTGGTGCAAGTGCCTTGGTTCGGATCACGCTTATTAATGTAACCAGAAAGTAAACAACGACCGGAATAGGCCATACATAACGCACCGTGTACAAAAATTTCGAGTTCAATATCCGGCACTTGCTGACGAATTTCAGCAATTTCATCTAACGAAAGCTCACGGGATAAAATCACCCGAGTAAGCCCCATTTGTTTCCAAAACTTCACCGTTGCCCAATTTACCGCATTGGCTTGTACGGAAAGGTGAATATCTATATGAGGGAAATGTTCACGCACTAACATAATTAAACCGGGATCGGACATAATTAAGGCATCCGGCCTCATATCAATCACCGGTTGTAAATCTTTAATGAAGGTTTTCAGTTTAGAATTATGCGGTGCAATATTCACCACCACATAGAATTTTTTGCCGAGGGCGTGGGCTTCATCAATACCGATTTTTAAATTCGTATGATTAAATTCATTGTTACGCACGCGTAAGCTATAACGAGGCTGACCGGCATAAACGGCATCCGCTCCATAAGCAAAGGCATAGCGCATATTTTTGAGCGAACCGGCAGGAGAAAGTAACTCGGGCTTAAATAAGGTTGTCATAATTTACTCTTTTTCTGATTTCAAGTCAGTGACCTACCCATAGGCAAGTCGTGTTAAAAGCCCGTATTTTAGGTTGATTTCATTAATTGTAAAGGATAAAGTGCGGTCAGATTTTGGGGTGTTTTTCGTTAACCATAAAAATACCCACGCAAGGTGGGTATTGTTTATTCTTCTTCTGAGGAATCGCCTTCTATCAAAAGCTCTTGTTCTATTTCCTCCAGGGATTTACCATTGATGAAAATGCCATTGTCATTTTTTTCAAACTTAGCCACATAATTTTCACCTTCTTCGACAAAAGGAGAGAGAACGGTATCATAGGGTTTAATTTCACTTTGAATCATACGCCAAAATGAACTTTTTTCTTTAATTTTATCCGTTTTCTCATCAGACGTTTCAACTAATCCTTTATTAAATGAAATCGTTAATAAACCTTTTATTCTATCTAAGAAATCCCCATTCTGAGATAATTTCCCCTCTTCCTGCGCTTTGGCTAATATTCCATTTGCTTCAAATTTTACCGGATAGGCTTTGGTTTTAGGCAAAGTATCGAGATTAAAACTAACAGCAGCATTATTTATAATAAAATCAAGTGCTTTTAATCGATTCTCAAAATATCGTAATTGCGTTTCCTTCGCTAAATATGCGCCACAAAGTTGGCTATAATAACCACTCGTACAAAATGTATTACTTAAATAAGCTTTGTGATAATTTCCTTTTAACGGAATAGAAATAGATAAATTTTCTATTTGCATATTCTCCGCAGTATAATCTATTTTATTAGCCGTTAAAAAAATATTTTGTTCATATTGATCATTTTCTAGTGATTCATATTTATTTTTAAATGAAATTTCATTAATTTTATTTTTGGCTATCACTAAATTACTTAATGAAAACTCAATATTTGAGTTTCCATTAAATTCTTTTGTCCACTTTTCTTTCTGGGCTAAAAAATTTTTATTATCTTTAATAGGTAATTCTTTTGCCATTAAACTATCCAGCCAAAAAGGAATAAATGCAAGTTCATTGGCAAGATTATAATCATTCAATTGAACATTAAGTTTTCCTTCCTTGGCTTCCCATTTTTGGGCGTCTTCTTCTGGGGTTTGCTTAACACTTGCAACATTTAGTTTGAAATTAGCGACAGCTTTGGTGAGATCTTGATTATTTAATTGCAATATCAATTTTCCATTTTGTAAATTAAAATAAGGTTTTTGATTTTTTGGTGCATTCACGGAAATAACGGAAAGTTTACCATCAAAAACATCATTTTGGGTTAGGATAGCGATGAGTAGACCTGTCCCACCTTTGATATTAGTGTCGGCTTCAAGTTTTTTAAATTCATTATAAAAATTGACCGCACTTGGTACACCTTTCTGATTCAGCATAATATTTAAACCGCCAAATGTCGTTTGGCTTTCTTCTGTGGTACGGTTTTTATTGGAAATACGCAAAATATCACTACTAAATGTCGTGGTTAAATCCCGTTTTCCCCCCTGATCTTTTTTATTAAATTTGTAGGTGGCATTTTTGAGCTGTAAACGCGTATTTTCCCCGTTTAATAAGGCGATATCTGCATTTTCAGCGAATAATTCGATATTTGTTAAATCATATTGATGGGTACTAACGGGGATAAGATGAATTTTTCCCTCAAGTTTTTTTAAGTTGCTGTCATTATCATAATTAAACCCGGTTAAATTCCCTTTAAGTTCTATTTCTTTATAATTAACAAAATTTAACGAAACCGCTAATTCTTGCGGTTTATTGGCAAAATCTCTAAATTCAGTCAGGATAGTTGACTGCAAATAATCCCCTACCGGCGAAAACTGACTATTAATCGTATTTTTATCAATGGTAATATTTAAATTTTTATTTAATTTTCTCACAAACTGATCAGAAAATTTGGATTCTGCGGTAATAAAGAAAGGCAAAGTCGTTAACTGAGAGGAAATAATCTCTGCCTTATCATCTTCGCTATTTTTTATACTGAATACTAAATCACGGCGAAAAAAATTCTTATTGCTTTCTGTAATCTGTAATATCGCTTCGTTATCTAACAAGTAAGGGAATTTTTGTAATACCTGATCCACTTTATAATTGGTATAAATTTGTGCACCTGTGCTAAGGGCAACAAATATTGTAGCAAGCGTCAAGGTAATTGTTTTTCTTTTACTCATATTTCCCTCAATTCAATATTGAAAACAACCAAGAAAATGACCGCACTTTTCATCAAAGTACGGTCAGCTTTTCATTATTTTTAACCTAAGATTTTATCCAGCTCTTGGCTAACGGCTTCCACTTGTTGTGTGCCATCCAAGCGGAAATATTGTGTATTTCCTGCTTTCGCTTCAGCTTGATAATAATCCACCAACGGTTGGGTTTGTTTGTGATAAACCGCTAAGCGATCCAATACGGTTTCCGGTTTATCATCCGCACGGATAATCAGATCTTCGCCGGTAATGTCATCTTTGCCTTCCACTTTCGGTGGATTATAAACAATGTGGTAAGAACGTCCTGAAGCTTGGTGAACACGGCGGCCACTCATACGCTCAACAATCACCTCATCAGGCACATCAAACTCTAAGACATAATCAATTTTCACACCCGATTCTTTCAACGCATCGGCTTGTGGAATGGTACGAGGAAAACCGTCTAATAAGAAACCCTGTGCACAATCCGGTTGGGCAATGCGATCTTTCACTAATGCCACGGTTAATTCATCCGGCACTAATTTTCCTTCATCCATTAAGGCTTTCGCTTGTTTACCAAGTTCTGTCCCCGCTTTAATTGCAGCACGGAACATATCACCGGTTGAAATTTGAGGAATGCCAAATTTTTTCATAATAAACTGTGCTTGTGTTCCTTTTCCTGCGCCCGGTGCACCCAAAAGAATAATTTTCATAAAAAATCTCCAATTAAATTAATCAATGTAAATAAACCTGGGTAAGATACTGATAAAGGGAAGTGCGGTCAAATTTTTTATCTTTTTGAGCGCACTTTTCCACTATGCAGATTTTTTCTCATTCCAAGGGGCGACCCAATATAGGCAAATCATCCCTGGAAGGGCTAAAAATAAGCATAGCCAAAAATAATCATAATAGCCTACTGCCCCCACTACATAGCCGGAAAGCATACCTAACCCTTTGCTGGGTAAAGCGGAGAGGCTGGTAAACAGTGCCAGTTGGGTGGCAGTATAAAGCGGGTTGGTTTCACGCGCCATAAAGGCCACAAAGGCTGCGGTGCCAAGCCCTACACCAATATATTCAGCAGCGATAACAAAACCTAATCGCCATAATTCGGTAGAACTGATGCTGTCAAAATGACCAAATTTTGCCAACCAAATAAAACCGCCAATGGTGACCATTTGCACAAAACCAAATAACCATAATGCTCGGTTAATGCCGAGTTTTAGCATAATCACGCCTCCCGCAAGCCCGGATAAAATGCTTGCCCAAAGAGAAGTGCTTTTCACCACCAATGCAATGTCTTCTTTGCCAAATCCTATGTCGTAAATGAATTTGGTTTGAAGCGTGGTGGCAAAGGAATCGCCAAATTTATATAAAAACAAAAACAGTAAAAAACCGAGCCCTTGTGCCACACCTTTACGTTGGAAAAATTCTTGCAAAGGAATCCAAAAGGTTTGATAAAAAGGCTGATTGTGTTGCGGCGTATCAATCTTGGGTTCTTTGGCGAGAAATAACGTCATAAAAATACCTGCCAGCATACAAAGTGCCGTCCATAAAAACACCGTTTCCCAAGGGTAAATTGTAGCCAGATAAAGAGAAATCCCACCGGGAATTAAACCAGCAATACGATAGGCATTAATATGGATGGTGTTGCCTAAGCCTAGTTCATGGTCACTTAAAATTTCACGGCGATAAGCATCAAGCACAATATCTTGTGTGGCAGAAAAAAAGGCAATCAGCAATGCAATATTCGCCACCACCGTTAATTGCGAGCGTGGATCAAAAAGGCTGATAATATAAAGTAAAATCAATAAGATCACTTGAGAAATTAAAAGCCAACTTCGGCGGCGGCCTAAAAAACTGGGAAAATAGCGATCTAACAACGGCGCCCATAAAAATTTTAAGCCGTAAGGCAACATAACGCCTGTCACCGCCCCGATTAATTCCACAGAAAGCTGCTTATCAGTCAACCACACCGGTAACATTTGTAATAAGACGAATAAAGGTAAACCGGAGCTAAAACCGGTGAACACGCAAATCAGCATCTGACGTGTAAAAATTTGGGAAAAAAGCGAGTTTGGCATAAAAAGTGCGGTCAATTTTAGTTATGTTTTCGTGGCACGGTGTTGGTTGCCGTGCCACCATAAAGGATTTTTAGAAAAATTAATCCTTATATCCTTGCGGATTATTTTTTTGCCAATTCCACGTATCTTTCATCATTTGCTCTAGATTACGTTCTGCTGTCCAGCCTAGTTCTTTTGCCGCCAAACTTGGATCGGAATAACAAGTGGCGATATCACCCGGACGGCGATCCACCATCTTATAAGAAATCTCAATATTATTGGCTTTTTCAAAGGCTTTCACCATATCTAACACCGAATAACCTTGCCCTGTACCAAGGTTATAAATATGTAACCCGGCATCCTCTTCATGACGCTGAAGAGCTTTCAAATGCCCGATGGCTAAATCTACCACATGAATGTAATCACGCACACCGGTGCCATCATGCGTGTCATAATCACTACCAAAAACCGAAAGCTGTGCTAGTTTACCAATCGCCACTTGGCTAATATAAGGCAATAAATTATTCGGAATACCGTTTGGATCTTCACCAATCAAACCGCTTGAATGCGCCCCCACCGGATTAAAATAGCGTAAAATCGTCATACTAAATTGCGGTTCGGCTTTTGCCACATCCCGCAAAATTTGCTCCACCATATATTTTGATGTGCCATAAGGATTGGTTGTGCCACCCACTTCGCAGTCTTCCGTAATAGGAATAATTTTGGGATCACCATATACCGTGGCAGAAGAGCTAAAAACAAAGTTCCACACCTTCGCTTTTTTCATTTCTTGCAACAACACCACTGTACCGGCAACATTGTTCATATAATATTCCGCCGGTTTTTGCACGCTTTCACCCACCGCCTTTAATCCGGCAAAGTGAATCACAGAATGAATAGCATTTTCAGCAAAAATTTTTTGCAGTAATGCACGATCTAAAATATCACCCTCATAGAATTTAACGCTTTTACCGGTGATTTGTTTGACACGCTCAAGGGATTTCGGGGAGGAATTGCAAAGATTGTCTAATACCACTACTTCTTTGCCTGCATTTAATAATTCAACAACCGTGTGCGAACCGATATACCCAGCACCGCCGGTGACTAAAATGGTCATCTTTGACTCCTTTTCATAGACTTATAACCAACGCTGATTATAGCACTATTTTACTTCAAAAAATGTAGCAATTTTAACCGCACTTTTATGTGATATTTGTCACAAAATGATCTTTTGGTACTGGCATAATTTATTGTCTAAGTATATAAAATAGAAACTATTTTTTAACATGAGTATTACAAACATCTATGAATCAACTTATCTCTCAACTCACTAAAATTGTTGGCACACAATATATCATCACCGAGCCGTCAAAAACCGAATCTTATCGTAGCGGATACCGTTTCGGCTCAGGAAGCGCCATTGCCGTTGTTAAACCCGCCACTTTACTTGAATTTTGGCAAGTTCTAAAAGTGTGTGTTGCGCAAGATGTTATTGTGATTAACCAAGCTGCCAACACAGGATTAACCGGGGGTTCAACACCAAACGGCAATGATTATGATCGTGAGATTGTGATCATCAATGCCATGAGAATTGATGGTATTCAATTGATTAACAATGCCTCTCAAGTGATTTGCCTACCGGGTTCAACGTTAAATGATTTGGAAAATAAACTAAAACCTCACGGGCGTGAACCACATTCAGTGATCGGTTCATCTTGTATTGGTGCCTCTGTCATCGGAGGAATTTGTAATAACTCCGGTGGCGCACTCGTTCAACGAGGCCCCGCCTATACGGAAATGGCACTTTATGCTCAATTAAATGAGCAAGGTGAATTAGAACTTAAAAATCACCTAGGTATTGATTTAGGTTCTACCCCGGAAGAAATTTTAACGAATTTACAAGGTCATCATTATCAGCAAAAAGATATTGTTCAGGATTGCGGAAAAGGCCATGACCACAGTTATTGCAATCACGTTCGTCAAGTGGATGAAAACTCTCCGGCCCGTTTTAATGCCGATCCTGCCCGCCACTATGAAGCCTCAGGCTGCGCAGGAAAACTGGCTGTGTTTGCCGTGCGTTTAGACACCTTCCCATCAGAAAGTGAAACGGCTGTTTTCTACATAGGTACAAATCAGACCAATGTGCTGAACGACATCCGCCGCCAAATGCTAGGGCATTTTGAACAGTTGCCGATTTCAGGTGAATATATTCATCGAGATGCTTTTGACATTGCCGCCCGTTATGGAAAAGATACCTTTTGGGTGATAAAAAAATTTGGCACGCATTGGCTACCTAAGTTATTTTCCTTAAAAGCCAATGTGGATCGCTTAAGTAAGAAAATGTCCTTTTTACCCCAGCATTTAAGCGATAAATTTTTACAATTGGTCTCCAAAATATTACCGAAACATCTACCAAAACGCTTATGGCAGTATCGAGATCGCTATGAACACCATTTAATTATAAAAATGGGCGGGAAAGGGGTAAGTGAAGCCCGTCATTTCTTAAAAGATTATTTTAGCGATCATCAAAAAGGGGGGTATTTTGAATGTGATGCGGTAGAAACACAAGCAGCAATGCTCCATCGTTTTGCCGTCGCCTCAGCTGCAGTTCGTTATCGTGCTATCCATGAAAAAGAGGTTGAAGATATTGTTGCACTTGATATTGCCTTGCGCCGCAATGATAAAGAATGGTTTGAGAAATTGCCCGAGGAAATCGATAAGCAAATCAGTCATAAACTTTATTACGGACACTTTATGTGCCATGTATTCCATCAGGATTACATTGTTAAGAAAGGTTATGATTGCGAAAAATTAGAACATGACATGTTGGAATTATTAGATAAACGGGGTGCGCAATATCCGGCAGAACACAATGTCGGACATTTATATGAAGCGAAACCTGCGTTACATAAATTCTATAAAAAGTTAGATCCAACCAATAGCTTCAACCCCGGTATCGGACAAATGTCAAAGAAAAAATATTGGGCTGAATAGCCCACAAAATAGTGAGCAAAGACATTACATACAGCAAATTAGAAATTTACTTGTAAAGAAAGGCAGCCTAAGCTGCCTTTATGATATAAATACTAAAAATTAACGCTCATTCCAACGTTTAATGGATTCACGAATCACTTCTTTTGCTTCTTCAACATCGCCCCAGTGTGTCACTTTTGTGCTACCCGGTTTTTTCAATGCTTTGTAATTGTTGAAATGAAATTCAATTTGTTTGATTAATTGAGCCGGAACATCCGCAAGGCTGTTGTAAGCATTGCCGGTATCACGATCATCTGCCGGTACACAAACAATTTTATCGTCCACTTCGCCATCATCGACAAATTTCATCACACCAATCACTTTGGCTTCAAGAAATACGCCGGTTGCCAGTGGCTGACGGGTCAGTAATAACACATCTAACTCATCGCCATCTTCGTCTAAGGTTTGTGGAATAAAACCATAGTTTGTCGGTTTGGCAAAAATTGCCGGTTCAACACGATCCAACTGGAACGCTGCAACTTTGCGGTTCCATTCAATTTTGTGGCAACTGCCTTCCGGAATTTCATTGACAACATTGATGATTCCTGCATCCACATCACCCGGAGTTAAAATTTGATTAAAATCAGCCATTGTATTTCCTTATTTAATTGAGTTAAAAAACGGCAAGAGTATAGCAGTTTTTAAGTGATGTTGTCGCTCTAAATTTTATTCAAAAACAACCGCACTTTACCCACGCAAACGTTTACATACTATCCTGTTTCGGTAAAATAATCCCCTTTCATTCCAACTTACCTTAGAGGCAACATGTCTAATTTAGAAAAAATCTTTGAACTGCAAAAACGGGGTTCAACCGTTCGCCAAGAAATTATTGCCGGTTTAACCACCTTTCTTGCGATGGTGTATTCTGTGATTGTCGTACCTAATATGCTTGGCGCAGCCGGTTTTCCCGCTGAATCTGTCTTTATCGCTACCTGCTTGGTCGCCGGTTTAGGCTCGATTTTAATTGGCTTATGGGCCAATGCGCCAATGGCGATTGGTTGTGCCATTTCCCTTACCGCTTTTACAGCCTTTAGTTTGGTGATTGGACAAGGTGTATCTATCCCTGTTGCATTGGGTGCGGTGTTCCTAATGGGGGTTGCATTTACCCTGATTTCAGCAACAGGTATTCGTGCTTGGATCTTACGCAATCTACCTTCCAGCATCGCTCACGGAGCCGGTATCGGTATTGGATTATTTTTACTGTTAATCGCCGCCAATGGTGTCGGCTTAGTGGTAAGTAATCAAACCGGTTTACCGGTGAAATTAGGTGATTTCACCGCATTTCCTGTGATAATGTCATTAATCGGATTAGCCTTTATCGTTGGTTTAGAAAAAATGAAAATCAAAGGTGGAATTTTATGGGTGATTATTGCCATAACTCTCATTGGCCTTATTTTTGATCCTAATGTAAAATTCAGCGGTGACATTTTCAAAATGCCGACTTTTGGTGAAAACTCGCTATTTTTACAATTAGATTTACAAGGGGCATTACAACCGGCAATTTTACCTGTCGTCTTTGCTTTAGTAATGACCGCCGTTTTTGATGCCACCGGCACTATCCGTGCTGTGGCAGGGCAAGCAAATTTATTGGATAAAGACGGACAAATCATCAATGGTGGCAAAGCCTTAACTTCTGATTCCGTCAGCAGCTTATTTTCAGGATTATTCGGCACCGCCCCTGCTGCGGTCTATATTGAATCGGCAGCCGGTACTGCCGCAGGCGGTAAAACCGGGATTACAGCTATTGTTGTGGGAATCCTGTTTTTATTTATGCTCTTTTTCCAACCTCTTGCATTCTTAGTCCCAGGATATGCCACCGCACCGGCACTCATGTATGTGGGGTTATTAATGTTAAGCAATGTAAGCAAATTGGATTTTGATGATTTTGTTGGAGCAATGAGTGGGCTGATTTGTGCCGTATTCATTGTGCTGACGGCAAATATTGTCACCGGAATTATGCTAGGTTTTGCAGCATTAGTAATCGGTCGAATTGTCAGCGGTGATATTAAACGCCTCAATGTCGGCACAGTGTTAATCGCTATTGCTCTGGTCGCTTTCTATGCGGGTGGTTGGGCGTTAAGCTGATCTTAGACATTTCACTAATCAAAATGACCGCACTTTAAAAAGTGTGGTCATTTTTTAGAAAGATTGAAATAAAAAATTAGGTGTAATAGACAAAATGGTTGATCAAAAGTGGGTTAAGTCCTTATAGTAAAAGGTTTTAACCTATTTTCTTGAAATATGAGTAAAAAAACTATATTTTCTGTCAAAGTCCAAATATCTGTAAGTTTGGCATTAGAAATAATATTCAGCATTATAGATGTAATGAATGTCATAAAATGTTTTCTTTTAAAGAAAAATTAGATCCAATAAAAATTTAGCAAGATTATTCAGAGGGAAAACAAACTTATAAACAGCTTGCTAATAAATATCAATACTTGATTAGAACGATACAGCGATAGGTTTTAAATTCACCTAAAACAAGATTAAAACCACCTAAAAATAATACACTTAACCTTCTCATTGATTCGAGCTTTTGGGGAAGAGAATTTGGTGTACTTGTCCTAATGGATTCGCTCTCTAAAAAAATGGTTTATCATCAAATTATCAAAAGCGAGAAAGATATTTATTACTTTATTGCTATCATCAAACTTAGAGAAAAAGGCTATAAAATTCAATCAATTACTTGTGATTGCAGATGGGAGTTATTGAAAAACGAGCTGAATATTTCCACTCAATTTTGTCAGTTTTATCAAGTTGCGATTGTGATTAGAAAGCTAACAAGAAACCCCAAATCAGAGGTGGAGAAAACTCTAAAAATATTAACCAACCCCTTTAAAATAAGTAGTAAATCAGCGTTTTACGTTAATCTACATAAATGGTATCTTGAATATAAAACATATTTGGAAGAGCGTTCTGATAAGCCTAATGATAAAGGAAAATATTTTTATAAACATAGAAATTTAAGAGGTGCTTATTTAAAATCAAGATTATCTTTTTTGCTTTGAAAAATACCCAGAATTGAAAATAGAAAAGGCGAATAATCGACTAGAGGGGCTATTGGGAGAACTTAAGTAGAGATTATCGGGTTTAACTAAATATCATAAGATATTATTTATTAAAGATTATTTTAAAGAAAAAGCGTTGATCGTAAATTCACGATCAACCACTTTGTTTATTACACCAATAATCTTCGGTAGTGAAAATAAAGCGTTGTGGGAAGAAGCAGCGCTTTATTTTATGTTATTTTTGTTGGGCCTGTTTTTCTTTATCCGCTGCAAAATCTGCCCCTTTTGCCATCATACGTAATTGTAAAATCACACGTTGTTTGAGTTGTTCACGTTCCTGTTTGTTCATATCTAATGCGTTTGCACCGGCGGTGAAGACAATCGTCACGATACCTTCCGCCTGTACGTAAGCAATATATTGTGGATATTGATGCTTATGCGCAATATATTCCGCAAGCTCATCCACAAAATGTTTAATTTCTCGTGCAGCGGCGGTGCGAAATGCTTGAGATGTTCCCGAACTTTCCCGCAAGAGTAAACGGAATACGTTTGTGCTGTTGGTGATAAATTCAAAAAACGTATCAACCGATACGACAATCACACTGCCCCCCGCATCAATCCGTTTACGTGCCTGACGCATAAGTTGGCGTAAAATCAATCCGGC
Organism: Rodentibacter rarus; assembly: GCF_001998965.1. GTDB lineage: Bacteria > Pseudomonadota > Gammaproteobacteria > Enterobacterales > Pasteurellaceae > Rodentibacter > Rodentibacter rarus. Next base: position 4,651 of record NZ_MLHJ01000045.1, on the reverse strand, counting down.
TTCATCCACCATTTCCAAGCCTAATTCATCCATATCACTAAAATGGCGGTAAAAAGAGGTGGGGGCAATGCCCGCCTCTCGTGCGACTTCCCGTAAACTCAGGTTAGAAAAACTTTTTTCTGCACTGAGTTGGTTAAATGCGGCATCCACCAAAGCACGACGTGTCTTTTCTTTTTGAATTGCACGAACACCTGCCATTATTTTGCTCCGGCAAGAAGAGATTTCACTTCATCACTCACCGCTTTTGCCACACGTTCATAACGGCTACGCAAGGGCGACCCCGGGCGATAGACTAAAGTAATACTCCGTGCCGGTTCAGGCGAATGACATGGAATATATTTTACGCCTTTGCGTGTTCCCTCATTTTTGACTGCAAGTTCCGGCATAAATGTGATACCGCCATTGGCAGCCACCATATTACGTAAGGTTTCAAGGCTGGTTGCTTGGAAATGTGAATTTTCTTTCGCTCCTGCGGCAAAACAATAATCTAGTGCTTGATTACGTAAACAATGTCCATCGTCCAACATCAACATTTCTTGCCCTGTCAGACTGTTCATAGAGATCTTTTTTTCTTTCGCCCAAGGGTGTTTCTCTGACACGGCCAATAACATCTTCTCTTCAAAAATCGGCACTTCAATAAATGCTTCGGTCTGTGGTACACGGGCTAAAATGGCACAATCCAATCGTCCGGTTTCAAGTTGCTCTAACAATTGTTGTGTTTGAGCCTCATAAAGGAAAATTTCCAGGTCAGGAAAAGCGGCTTTTAAAGTGGGCACAATATAAGGAAGTAAATAAGGACCGACCGTTGGGATTAAACCGATATGCAACGGACCTGTCATTTCTTTACCTTGGTTGCTTGCCATTTCTTTTAATAATTTCACTTCACGTAAAACGGTACGAGCTTGTTCAACAAGGAGCATTCCGGATTGGGTAAACAGCACTTTTCGGCTGGTGCGTTCCAATAAAATAATCCCAAGTTCATCTTCCAGTTTACGAATTTGTCCACTAAGTGTAGGTTGGCTAACATTGCACGAATCTGCGGCACGGCGAAAATGTTTATGCTCGGATAATGCCACCAAATATTCCAAATCACGAATATTCATAAAATCTTTCCTTATAGAAAAAGTCAATTGAAAAAATAGAATTAATTGATTGCAACTATATCATAAGTTTGACTATAATCCAGCTCCTGAATAAAAACTTAACTTAAAAATTAAGGAGAAAAATATGTCTCTCACCGATATGACCGGTAAAAAAGTACCGAATGTCACCTTTCATACCCGTCAAGGCGATGCTTGGGTTGATGTCACCACCGGCGAATTATTTGATAATAAAACCGTTGTTGTATTTTCACTCCCGGGAGCATTTACCCCAACTTGCTCATCAACACACTTGCCCCGCTATAATGAATTAGCTTGCGAATTTAAAGCCGCCGGCGTGGATGATATTATTTGTATTTCTGTCAACGATACTTTCGTTATGAATGCTTGGAAAGCCGATCAAGAATCAGAAAATATCACCGTTATTCCGGATGGTAACGGCGAATTTACCGAAGGTATGGGGATGCTTGTAGGCAAAGAAGATTTAGGTTTTGGCAAACGTTCTTGGCGCTATTCTATGCTCGTTAAAAACGGTGTCGTAGAAAAAATGTTCATTGAACCGGAAGAGCCGGGCGATCCGTTCAAAGTATCTGATGCCGATACGATGCTCAAATATTTAAAACCGGGCTGGACAGCAAAACCTTCTGTTACCGTCTTCACTAAACCGGGCTGCCCATTCTGTGCGAAAGCAAAAGCATTATTAAAAGCGAAAGATTATACTTTTGAAGAAATCGTGTTAGGTCGTGATGCCAGCACCATTTCTGTGCGTGCGATCACCGGTAAAACCAGTGTGCCACAAGTCTTTATCGGCGGTGAATACATTGGTGGCAGCGATGATTTAGAAAAATATTTCGCATAAGTGGGAATGCAGTTTTAGCTAATTAATTTAATTTGGAACTTTAATGACAGAAAGCCAAACTCTTTGCAGAGTTTGGCTTTTTTATGAATAAAATCTCTCTAAAATCTAACCGCACTTTACGCTTTTATTAGAGGCAAGCAATCTTATAGTCCCCACTCATAAATCGGTCATCGCACAATAGCCTAAACTCGGCAGTGTTGGGCAAACTTTCATCGTCATAACCGATACCGCATTGCCTCGCCCTTCTTGTACTAATTCTTCAATATCGAATGTTGAAGCTATCAGCAATCAGCGTAATTAACCGATTGTCGGATAAACCTTCTTCCAACGCAATAGAATTTTTGGAGGCGCATAATATCGGTATTTAATTAGCCAAAATTTATTTCACGGAGCCGGTAAATGGAACATAAATCATGTTATGTAAATTTTTGTAAAGATTATGGATTGATTTGTGGTTAGTACATTTTTTAAGTAGAATTCGCAAGATCTCTTTCAACACTTATTAAATTATAGAAAGAGCGGTTAATTTTTTAATTAATTTTGGGAGACCCTAAATGAACAAGATTTTTAGAGTAATTTGGAACCATGCAACCCAATCTTGGGTGGCGGTATCCGAATTAACCAAAGCAAAAGGCAAAACGAAGTCAAGATCAGAAAAGAAAATCTCAATTTTTGCAGTTTCATTGATAACGGCTGGGGCAACGGTGGTTGGTGGATCGGCTTTGGCTGCTTCTGTTGAGTGGAGTGGTGGTCGAATTTGGGGGGGACAAGGAGCATCTGCCGGTGGTAATAGTGCGATTGCATTAGGTTGGGCAGCTAAGGCACCCGGAGAACAAGCGGTTGCAATTGGTAATGAAGCAACAACGGTTAATGATTATTCAACCGCACTTGGGGCACAGACTAAAGCCACAGCTAACTATTCAACGGCACTTGGTGCCAAATCGAACGCAAGTGGTCAGGAAGCTACTGCTATCGGTAAGGAAGCCAGTGCAAGCGGTGAAATGTCCGTTGCGATTTCCTCATCCGCAAAAGCCACAGGTGATAACTCTATTGCTATTGGTAATCGCTCAAATGCCACGACTAACAGAGGTATAGCGATTGGTGATGGTGCAACCGTTGTCGCAGGGGACGAACCAGGTGCTACGGGTGGTATAGCGATTGGTGGAGGTTCCTTAGCTCAAGGACAAGGTTCGCTTGCTATTGGTTTGGGTAATAAGGCATATGGATGGAGACATATAAATGGTGGGCGTGATTCTACTATTGCGATTGGTGAAGGAAACACTGCCAATTTATCCAGTGTCGCACTCGGTCGCCATAATAATGCACTCGGGGATGTCTCTTTTGTATTGGGGGTAAATAGTACGACCACCGAAACTGCTCAGCAATCTGTTGCTATTGGGACAAACGCAAAAGTAATTGGGGGGTTCTCATTCGGAATGGGCTCATTTACTCGCGTGGACAGTAGTCGGTCGATAGCAATGGGTTATTTATCAGGGATTTATGGTGGAAGTACAGCCACAGAAACAAATGTATCAGATCTCGAGAATAGTAAATACTCCATTTCCATAGGACCGTACTCAAGAGTATATAATTCCAGATACGCCACTTTGCTTGGTACTGATGCTTGTATAACGAATAGTAACCGCACGGTCGCCATTGGGGGCAACTCAACCATTACTGACTCTCATTTTGCGACAGCAGTGGGGGCAAATACCACTGTAACTATTTCCAGCAATGCGACTGTGCTTGGGCAAGGTTCAACGATGTCGAATGCGTCAGAAGGGACTGCTGTAGGAGCGTACGCTTCCATTTCTAGTGCCACAAACGGCACAATTATCGGGACAAGAAGTAAAATCACCGCAGGCGATAAAGGCATTGCAGTTGGGGTGGATAACACGATTAGAGCCTCAAATGCCGGTGCAATGGGGGCAAATAACACCCTTAATGCCGAGGCGACAAATAGCTATGCGATAGGGAATAATATCAACCTCACGACATCCGGTTCTGTCGTATTGGGGGATAACTCGGCTGGCTCTGAATCAGTCACAGCAGCGCCAAATGCAACAATTGACAGTTTTACCTATGACGCATCACGTTTCGCTGGGAATAATTTCACCAACCGCAGCGGACATTACGTTAGCGTTGGTGCGAAAGATGCAGAGCGCCGAATTTTACACGTTGGCGCAGGTAATATTTCCAATACATCAACGGATGCGATCAATGGTTCACAGCTTTACTTAGTGGCATCGCGTGTTGAAGAAGTTGCCAATAGTATTACGACAGGTGAGTCGAAAGTTGAAGGTGGTAAAGCTGCGCCAAATACTGCAACGACTTATCAAGATAAGAACAATCTAAATAAAGTTGTTGTCAAGGGCGATGATGGCAATTTTTACTATAACGGTACGGATATTATTATTCCTGCGGATAATATAATTACGATTGTTGGCGATGAGAATAAAGTCGCCACCGTGGGTGATATCGTAAACACGATTAACAGCGTATATCACACGGTGAACACCTCAACCCATGACAAACAAGTGGTGAGCAATGCCAATGCCACCGGTGTAGAAGTGAAAGCGGGCGATACGGTTCAATTCATCGCAGGTAAAAACTTAGAGATAAACCAAGACGGTTATAACATCACCTATGGTCTTTCAGAGAACATCACGGTTAATAACGTGACGGCGAATAA
>NZ_MLHJ01000044.1 GCF_001998965.1 Rodentibacter rarus | reverse complement strand
AGGGCTAAATTTCAGATTTCGAGCCGTTGAAAAGGCGATTTTTTTGGGAAAAGCGGTAGGGACACACTGCGTGTGTCCGAATTTTAACCTATTGAAATAATTTGATTCTATAACGGACACACGCAGTGTGTCCCTACGTTTTGGTTAAAATTTCTATTTTGTGCATTTGCTACATAATATCGGGATAGAGGAAAAGTGCGGTGAAAATGACCGCACTTTTTAATGATTATTCGTTATTGATAAAAGCAAGAATTTTTGCCTCAATGCCTTGTGCATCTAATTGTAATTCATGAAGCATTTCTTGCTGTGTCCCCTGTGGAATAAAAAAATCCGGTAAACCGAGTTGCAAAAGTGCGGTTGGTTTTGCCGATGAATTTAATATCTCTGCCACAGCGGAACCTGCACCGCCCTGAATGGCGTTTTCCTCTAAGGTGACTAAATAATCGTGGGTTTGTGCAAGCACATTGATCATTTCCACATCAAGGGGTTTGACAAAACGCATATCTACCACGGTGGCATCCAGTTTTTCTGCCACTTTTAAGGCATCAGGGAGTAATGTGCCAAAATTTAAAATAGCAATATTTTTTCCCTCACGAATAAGGCGGGATTTACCAATCGGCAGGGCTTCCAATGGCAATAATTCAACCCCTACCGCATTGCCCCGTGGATAACGCACCGCCGCAGGTTTGCCACATTGATAGCCGGTATAAAGCATTTGGCGACATTCGTTTTCATCACTTGGGGTCATGATGATCATATTCGGAATACAACGCATAAAACTTAAATCAAATGCCCCTTGGTGGGTTTGACCATCAGCCCCCACAATCCCTGCTCGGTCGATAGCAAAGAGAACAGGAAGATTTTGAATGGCGACATCGTGGATTAATTGATCGTAGGCCCGCTGCAAGAAAGTGGAATAAATCGCCACAACCGGTTTATAGCCGGCAATGGCTAAGCCTGCGGCAAAAGTGACGGCATGTTGTTCGGCAATCGCCACATCAAAATATTGTTTTGGGAAACGCTGAGAAAATTCCACCATACCGGAACCTTCACGCATTGCAGGGGTAATCCCAATCAGTTTGGCATCATTTTCGGCCATTTCACAAAGCCAATCACCGAAAATTTGCGAATAGGTTGGTCTGGCAGTGGATTTAGGTAATTCACCGCTTGTAGGATCGAATTTCGGTACACCGTGAAAACCGATAGGGTCCTTTTCAGCCGGGGCGTAGCCCTTTCCTTTTTTGGTTTTGATATGGAGAAATTGAGGCCCTTTTAAATTGCGCATATTACTGAGGGTCGCCACCAATTCATCAATATTATGCCCATCCACCGGCCCGATATAGTTAAAGCCCAGTTCCTCAAACAGGGTGCTTTCCGGTGAGAACATCACGCCTTTCATATGTTCTTCGGTTTTTTTCATAAAATTCTTCACGCTGGGCACTTTATCAAGAATTTTTTTGCTACCGTCACGAACAGTGGAGTAAAAAGCACCGGAGAAAATACGGGCGAGATGATTATTGAGTGCGCCCACATTTTCTGAAATCGACATCTCATTGTCATTTAAAATCACCAGCATATCGGTATGCAATGCGCCTGCGTGATTGAGTGCCTCAAATGCCATCCCCGCTGTAATCGCCCCATCGCCAATGACACACACGGTTTTACGACCGGCATTTTCACGTTCTGCCGCAACGGCTACACCTAGCCCTGCGCTAATAGAAGTGGAAGAATGACCGACACTTAATACATCAAATTCACTCTCTTCCCGCCAAGGAAAGGGGTGAATACCGTCTTTTTGACGAATAGTGGACATTTGATCTCGGCGACCGGTAAGGATTTTGTGAGGGTAAGCCTGATGACCCACATCCCAAATGAGCTGGTCAAAAGGCGTTTTATAGACATAATGGAGTGCAACGGTCAGTTCTACCGTTCCTAACCCGGAGGCTAAATGACCGCTGGTTTGACTAACGGAGGTTAAAAGATAATTGCGTAATTCTTGGCAAAGTTGTGGGAGTTGCTCTTTATTTAAAAGACGCAGATCTTCCGGTGAATTAATTAAAGATAAAAGAGGGTAGTTGTTCATTGTGAGTTATTCCAAAAAATTTGTGATTTTTGACCGCACTTTTCACTTAAATCAGTGATAGGGTCTTCATTAACTTTTTCTCGTAATAATAAATTCCGCCAAAGCACGAAGTGCGGTCGTATCAAAAGGAATGTTATCCAATTCGCTCAATGCCGTTTGATATAAATCTTGCGCCTTTTGTTTTGCTCCTTCTAAGCCGAGTAATTTAGGGTAAGTGCTTTTATCCAGATCTAAATCCGAGCCCACAGGTTTACCGATTTCTGCGCGCTCTCCCTCAATGTCTAAAATGTCATCTTGTACTTGAAAGGCAAGGCCAATGGCATCGGCATAACGGGTCAAGCTTTGTTCTAAGGATTGATTGGAAAAATGCGGCGAGCAAATAAAGCCCAGTTTTAATGCGGCAGTCAGCAATGCTCCGGTTTTATTACGATGGATTAATTCTAATTCTTGTAAGGTAATTTGTTTGTGTTCTGAAATTAAGTCTAAACTCTGTCCTAAACACATTCCTTGTACACCGGATGCGTGGGCTAAAATTTGCACCAAAGCCAGTTTCTGTTCCGAGGAAATATAAGGGGGTTGAGTGAGCATTTCAAAGGCAAAACTTTGTAAGGCATCGCCGGCAAGAATGGCAGTGGCTTCATCAAAAGCGATATGACAGGTGGGATGCCCTCGGCGGAGATCATCATTATCCATTGCCGGTAAATCATCGTGAATTAAGGAATAAGCATGAATGGCTTCAACGGCAGCTGCGGCGTAATCAAGAGATTGTTCGTTCGCATTGAGCATTTTCCCTGTCGCATAAACCAAAAAAGGGCGAACTCGTTTCCCCCCTAATAACAAAGCATATTTCATTGCCTCAAGCAGAGGGGCACGATGGCTTTCAATTCCCTCAAATTGACACTCTAAAAAGCGGTTAATGCGTTGTTGAACGTGTTTGAGTTCTTGGGCAAAGGGGCGCATTATTCCTTCCCCTCATATTCGCTCAAAGGCGCAGTATCACTTTTTTGTAATAGAATTTGAATACGCTGTTCGGCTTGTTTTAAACGTTCCTGCCCGAGCTGAGCCAATTGAATTCCTTGTTCAAATTCTTTTAGGGATTCTTCTAAGGGTAATTCGCCACTTTCCAGCCGGGAAACAATGGTTTCTAACTGTGCCAATGTGCTTTCAAAATCTGGAGAGGAAGCCGATTTTCGAGCCATTTAATCCACCTTATTTATGGGAAAATAAAGGGTATTGTACTGTAATTTTAAGGGATGTTAAAAATTTATTTCAAAAAATAGGCATGAGTATGATAAGCCATCTCGTTGTATGGACTTTTCTTCCGCTTTGCGTAAAATATTCGCCATTTTTTATTATGCTCAATCCTTATGAAATTTATTGTTAAACTTTTTCCCGAAATTATGATTAAAAGCGAAAGCGTGCGTAAACGTTTCGCTAAAATTCTTACCAGTAATATTCGCAATATTTTACAAAAATATGATGAAGAAACCGCTGTGGTACGTCATTGGGATTACATTGAAGTGCGGTCAAAAAATGATGCACATCGTGATGCCTTAATTGACTTGTTACAACGTATTCCGGGGATCCATCATTTTCTTGAAGTGGAAGAAAAACCTTTCACGGATTTACACCATATTTTCGAATTGACCCTTGCCGATGTAGAAGCCCAACTCCAAAACAAAACCTTTTGTGTACGGGTTAAACGCAAAGGAAAACATACCTTTAGCTCCATTGAAGCGGAGCGTTATATCGGAGGCGGGTTAAACCAACATATTGAAAGTGCCAAAGTGCAATTGAAAAATCCTGATGTGACAGTGCGTATTGATATTGAAGATGACAAAATGATGCTGGTGAAAAAACGTCACACCGGCATTGGTGGCTATCCTATTGGTACACAAGAAGATGTCCTTTCTTTAATTTCCGGCGGGTTTGACTCTGGTGTTTCAAGTTATATGCTCATTCGCCGTGGCTCACGGGTGCATTATTGTTTCTTTAATTTAGGCGGCGCTGCACACGAAATCGGTGTGAAGCAAATGGCCTATCATATTTGGCAACGTTATGGTTCATCTCACAAAGTCCGTTTTATTGCCATCAATTTTGAAGGGGTTGTTGGTGAAATTTTAGAAAAAGTCGATAACGGACAAATGGGCGTGGTGTTAAAACGAATGATGGTGCGGGCAGCAAGTAAAGTGGCGGCTCGTTTAAATATTGAAGCCATTGTCACCGGGGAGGCATTAGGGCAAGTTTCCAGCCAAACCCTCACTAATTTACGTTTAATTGATGAAGCCAGCGAAGCGTTGGTTTTACGCCCACTCATCACCCATGATAAAGAACAAATTATCGCTATTGCGAAAGAAATTGGCACAGACGATATTGCCAAATCGATACCGGAGTTTTGTGGCGTAATTTCCAAAAATCCAACGATTAAAGCGGTGCGTGACAAGATTTTGGCAGAAGAAGGACATTTTGATTTTGAGATCTTAGAAAGTGCGGTACAACATGCCCAATATTTGGATATTCGTCAAATTGCAGAAGAAACGGAAAAAGAGGTAATTTCCGTTGATGCGCTTTCTGTACTGGGGGAAAATGATATTATTTTAGATATTAGAAGCCCGGAAGAAACCGATGAAAACCCCTTTGAACTAAATCACCACGAAGTGATCTTAATGCCGTTTTATAAACTTTCATCACAATTTGGTTCACTTGATCAAAGCAAAAATTATGCTTTGTATTGTGAACGTGGTGTAATGAGTAAATTGCAAGCCCTCTATCTGAAAGAAAACGGCTTTTCAAATGTTTTCGTATTCGCGAAAAAATAAGCTGATTTTGACCGCACTTTCTTATTTAGGAAGAGCAGTGATTTAATTCTTCCAACATTTCATCAATGGCTTTTGCCAATAATGTGCGGTCATGGCGATAACTGACATCATCGGCATTTAGCCGTTTTTCTAACACCTTAACGGAAGAAATTGAGGAAAAATCGACCGCACTTTTTTTGCCGATTGGTGTGATGACCCCATCTAATACTTCTGCACCGAGGGTTCGGTGAATCCACTGAAGGCGATCTTGTAAAGAAAGGGTCGCCGCTGCACCAAGTTCAACCCCTAAATTATCAATAAAAATTTTCTTTGCCGAGCTTGCTTGAAGTGCGCTGCTTATATCGGATAAAAGTAGCGGCGGCATAATACTGGTTAAAAAACTTCCCGGGCCGAATAAAATCACATCCGCTTGTTCAATAGCATAAACCGCTTCCGGCGTGGCTTGAACAAGGGGAATAAGAAAGAGGGATTGGGGTAGTTCGGTTAAATTATCAATACTCACTTCCCCCACAATGCTTGCTCCAATCCCAGTACTGGCGGCGAGATGCACCGGGCTTTCCGACATAGGAATTAAATGGGATTTCACCCGCAACAAATCACGAATTAAATTCACCCCATCTAAAGGACGAATGTGCATATTTTCAAGGGCTTTTAGCATTAAATTGCCGAGGTTGTGGCCGGCTAATTCCCCATCGCCCCCAAAGCGATATTCAAAGAGGGCAGAAGCGGTACTCGGTTCAATGATGATTTGATTGAGGCAATTGCGTAAATCGCCCCAAGCTATCCCCCCTTGCTGCTGGCGAATACGACCGGTTGAGCCGCCGTTATCTGTGGTGGTAACAATACCGGTTAAGCGTTCTTTCATAAAACTAAGAGCCGACATCACCCTCCCCAATCCATGACCGCCACCAATAGCGACAACGCGTAAATCATTTAAATAGTCATAATGGCGGTGTGGGGTTAAATCGGACATAAACGCTCTCTTTCTACCTAGAATGGATTAATTTGTCATACATTATATATTTATTTATATAATTGATTTAAAAGAATTTATTGAAATTTTGAACAAGAAGGGCAGATGCCTTGCTTTTTTTACTCAGTATCTTTTAAAATGCGAGCCAATTTTATCGCATAACTCCGAGCTTGTTTAGTCTAAGTTCCTCTTTGGTGAAAATACTTGGGTGAGGAATATGACGGCAATGCCAATAACGCTATTTGTTATTCAGGGATACGCTGGAAACGGCTTGTCCTCTCCATTTTAGAAAGGTGTCACATGCAATCTATTCCCATTAAAAACGTGGGGGACGCACGTTTAATTGATGCGTTTCAGCGTACTTATTATTATTTGCGGCTATCGATTACCGATCAGTGCAATTTTCGTTGTAATTATTGCTTACCTAACGGTTATCAGCCTGAAGCCAATAAGCCTCATTTTCTTACCCTTACTGAAATTACACGCCTTGCGCAAGCCTTTGCCGATATGGGGACAGAGAAAATCCGTTTAACCGGTGGCGAACCGACCTTACGAAAAGATTTTCTCACTATTGCAGAGCACATTGCACAAATTGAAGGTATTCGTCAGGTGGCATTAACCACAAACGGTTATCGTATGGCAAAAGACGTGAAAGCTTGGAAAAATGCTGGAATTAGCTCGATTAATGTGAGCTTAGATAGCCTTGATCCTAAAATGTTTTATCATATTACCGGTATTAATAAATTTGATGAGGTGATGCGTGGTATTGATCTCGCTTTTGACGTGGGCTATCAGAAAGTAAAAGTCAATTCCGTATTAATGAAACAATTAAATGACATTGAATTTGACCGCTTTTTAGCTTGGGTGAAAGATCGCCCCATTCAAATGCGTTTTATTGAGCTTATGCAAACCGGTGAAATGGATACTTTTTTTCAGCGTTATCATCTTTCGGGCAATATTTTAGCCGAGAAACTGCTTGCAAAAGGTTGGACTCTGCAACCAAAATCCTTAACAGACGGACCGGCTAAAGTGTTTAAACACCTTGATTATATGGGGGAAATCGGCTTAATTATGCCTTATGAAAAAAACTTTTGTGCAAGCTGTAATCGTTTACGGGTTTCGGCAAAAGGAAAATTGCACCTTTGCTTATTTGGTGAAGAAGGCATTGAATTGCGCGATTTGTTGCAATCTGACGAACAGCAATCGCTTTTACAAGCCCGAATTTTTGTCGCTTTACAAGGCAAACGTGAACATCATTATTTACACCAAGGCGATAGTGGAATTCGTCAACATCTTGCTTCCATTGGTGGCTAAACGAATGATAAATCAAAATTTTTTCAAAATTCAACCGCACTTTTAAATTTATGACAACATTTACCCATATCAACAGCCAGGGCGAAGCCAATATGGTGGACGTTTCCGGCAAAATTGAAACCGTGCGTGAAGCGCGAGCTGAAGCACTTGTGACTATGTCACAAGAAACACTTTCGATGATTTTAAAAGGTGAACATCACAAAGGAGATGTATTTGCTACGGCTCGCATTGCCGGCATTCAAGCAGCAAAACGCACTTGGGAACTCATTCCCTTATGCCATCCATTATTGCTTTCTAAAGTAGAAGTCAGCCTTGAACCTTTAGTGGAATATAATCAGGTTCGTATCGAATCCCTTTGCAAACTGACCGGTAAAACCGGCGTAGAAATGGAAGCCCTAACGGCGGCAAGTGTTGCGGCGTTAACCATTTATGATATGTGCAAAGCAGTACAAAAAGATATTGTGATTGAGCATGTTCGATTATTGGAAAAGAGCGGTGGAAAATCAGGTCATTTTTTAGTGGAGAAATAAATGTTAAAGGTGTTATTTTTTGCACAAACCCGTGAATTGATTGGTAGAGATGAAATTCAAGTGGAAGAGATATTTTCCACCGCAGAAGCCTTGCGTGACCACCTCAGCCAAAAAGGGGATAAATGGGCATTGGCTTTAGAAAAAGGCAAAACCCTTGTGGCGATTAACCAAACACTTATGCCCCTTGAAAGTGAGATTAAATCCGGTGATGAAATTGCCTTTTTCCCACCGGTAACGGGGGGGTAAGATGCAGGAAATTCACATTGCCGTACAGGAAGAAGAATTTGATCAAAATGCCATTTATCATTGGCTTTCGGCCTCTCATTCTGTTGGAGCGACAGTGATTTTTGTGGGAAAAGTACGTGATCTTAATTTAGGCGATGGGGTCTCCAGCCTTTATTTAGAGCATTATCCCGCCATGACAGAAAAAGCTTTGCGTGACATTGTCACGAGAGCAAAACAACGCTGGGATATTCAGCGGGTTGCTGTTATTCATCGGGTAGGTTTACTCAATACCGGTGATGAAATTGTGTTGGTTGGGGTCAGTTCTGCACATCGCGGTGAAGCTTATCGAGCCAATGAATTTATTATGGATTACCTCAAGTTAAAAGCGCCCTTTTGGAAAAAAGAACAAACTGACAAAGGTGGACGTTGGGTTGAGGCGAGAAAATCGGATGAGGTCGCATTAGAAAAATGGTAAAACATAAATAATATGTTTATTTATTTGTTTAACTTTCTTTTTAGCTGAAATAAATAATAATTTTTTCTGTTAGGCATTGACTTTTTACCCGCTCGCCCTTACTTTATCACTCGCGTTTAACTATATCATAAGGAGCATTTATGCAATCACGCATTATTGTTGATTCAAGAGAAGAATCCTTACTAAGTACTCATAAAGTGCTTCGTAATACTTATTTCTTGCTTGGACTGACAATGGCATTTTCGGCAGTTGTCGCCTATATTTCTATGGCGATGAATTTGCCTTATCCAAACATTATTGTGTTATTAGTCGGCTTTTATGGCTTACTTTTTATTACCCATCGTTTGGCTGACCGCCCGGCAGGTATTTTAGCGGCATTTGCCTTTACCGGTTTTATGGGCTATACCATTGGGCCAATTCTCAATATGTATGTCGCAAACGGTATGGAAGACTTGGTGATGTTGGCATTTGCCGGTACAGCAATTGTTTTCTTTGCTTGTTCTGCCTATGTATTGACAACAAAAAAAGATATGTCATTCCTTGCAACGGCAATGTTTGCGCTTTTCATTGTGCTTTTACTCGGTATGGTTGCAAGTTTCTTCTTCCAAATGCCGGCATTAGCCATTGCGATTAGTGCATTGTTCGTTGTCTTTTCAACGATGACTATTTTGTATGAAACCAGTAATATCATTCACGGTGGAGAAACCAATTATATTCGTGCAACTGTGAGTATCTATGTGGCGATTTATAACTTGTTCTTAAGCTTGTTAAGATTGCTTTCAATTTTCTCAAGCAGCAACGACTAAATTTGGTAAACAAACACAACGCACCAATCATCAAGGTGCGTTTTTTTATGTTATTTTGGAGGGAAAAGTGCGGTCAAATACTGGGTTAAATTTTCATAGTGAAAACGAAATCCAGTTTCAAGAAGCCGTGTAGGATAAACCTTTTGACTTTCAAGTAAAAGATTGGCTCGTTCACCTAAAATAAGTCTTAATATAAAAGAAGGGGCTGGGAAGGGGGCACAACGTTTTAGAGATTGGGCAAGTTGTTGATTGAATATTTTGTTCGTTACCGGTTGTGGAGACACTAAATTATAGATCCCATGGCATTGAGGATGTTCCATAAGAAATAAAATCCCTCTCACCATATCTTCCAAAGCAATCCATGACCAGTATTGTGTGCCGGAACCTAAAGGACCGGCTAAATTCCAGCGATAGAGCGGAAGCATTTTTTGTAATGCCCCCCCTTGAGGTGAAAGCACTATACCTGTACGAAGAAGACAAACCTTAGTTTTAGCCTGCAATGCGACACTTTCCCATGCCTGACAAAGCTGTGCAGCAAATGTGTTGTGAGCGATAGGGCTGGTTTCAGAGAGGGCTTGAATTAAACGATCGCCATAGATTCCGGTTGCTGAGCCTGAGATAAATCGAGGGGGATTTATACCGGCATTGATTAATTGTGTTAATTGTTGTGTTAATTTGATCCGACTATCAACCAATTTCTTTTTCTGTATCTTTGTCCAACGCTTAGCAAAAATAGGCTCTCCCGCAAGATTGATGACCACATCAAATTCATCTAAACTTTTAAAGGAAGAAAGTGCGGTCAAAAACCGTAGCTTTTTTTGCGGAAAAAAGGCGGTTGCTTTTTTTTCATGGCGAACCAGTAGAGTAAGTTGGTACTGTTTTTGCAAAAGTGCAGAAACTAACGCTTGTCCGATTAATCCAGTTCCACCGGTGATAAGAATATTCATTAGAGTGAATTTTCAAACAAGTTTTGAATACGTTCGATCAGCGTTGAAATTGAGGTTGTGCGTGTTGGTGTGATAAAAATAGTATCATCACCAGCAATTGTGCCAAGAATACCTTCAGGTTTTCCAATGGAATCGAGCAAGCGTGCAATTAGCTGTGCAGCTCCCGGCGTTGTTTTAATAACGACTAAAAATTCATTGTGATCGATATCCAATACTAAATTTTTTAACGGGCTACTTGTCGCCGGTACACTTAATTCATTTGGCAAACAATAAACCATTTCCATTTTTGTATTGCGTGCACGTACCGCTCCAAATTTGCTCAACATACGTGAAACTTTTGATTGATTAATACTGGAAAAACCCTGACTCTTTAACGCTTCAACAATTTCACCTTGCGAGGAAAAACGTTCTTGGCTAAGTAATTCTTTAAATACTTTTGTTAAGTTATCCACTTTTGACCTTGAGAAATATTAATTTTGCATAAGCGTTGCATAAAAATGCAAAATATGCAACTGAAATCCAAGATGAATTTGTAAAGAGAAAGATTTATGGAGAGAAATTTGAACTAGATCTCATAATTGAATTTCTGTGTTTGTAATTTATGAACTAACCTTTTAAAATTCACTCGTCTCATTCATTTAATTAAGGAGTAAATATGAAAGTTGCAGTATTAGGTGCAGCCGGCGGTATTGGTCAGGCATTAGCGCTATTATTAAAATTACAGCTACCGGCAGAAACGGAATTGTCACTTTATGATATTGCGCCAGTCACTCCCGGTGTGGCGGTCGATGTAAGTCATATTCCAACTGCGGTTAAAGTAAAAGGATTTTCCGGTGAAGATCCAAGTCCTGCTCTTGAAGATGCAGATGTCGTATTAATATCTGCTGGTGTGGCACGTAAACCGGGTATGGATCGTTCTGATCTTTTCAATATTAATGCCGGTATTGTTCGTAGTTTAATCGAAAAAGTGGCCAGAGTTTGTCCAAATGCTTGTGTGGGTATCATTACCAATCCGGTCAATACCACGGTGGCAATTGCAGCAGAAGTATTGAAAAAAGCAGGGGTTTATGACAAGCGTAAATTATTTGGCGTAACAACTCTAGATGTTCTCCGTTCTGAAACCTTTGTCGCAGAGTTGAAAAACTTAAATGTTTCTCGCACGACAGTACCTGTTATTGGGGGACATTCAGGCGTGACGATTCTTCCATTGCTTTCTCAAGTGCCTTATGCTGAATTTTCTGCAGAAGAAATTGCCCCGTTAACAAAACGTATTCAAAATGCAGGTACTGAAGTGGTAGAGGCAAAAGCCGGAGGCGGATCGGCTACGCTTTCTATGGCTCAAGCAGCAGCACGCTTTGCCCGTTCATTAGTAAAAGGTTTAAATGGTGAGACCGTTGTAGAATGTGCTTACGTGGAAGGGGATGGTAAATATGCACGTTTCTTTGCACAACCGGTTCGTTTGGGTAAAGCAGGGGTAGAAGAAATTCTTCCAATTGGTCCACTCAGTGAATTTGAACAAAGTGCATTAGAGGCAATGCTTCCGACATTACGAGCAGATATTGAATTAGGTGAAAAATTTATTAACGGTTAATTATTTTTAGGCACTATATTGATCTGCACCCCAAAAGTTGGACTAAACACCCAACTGATTAAGGTGTAGATTTTTTTATGACTAAATATTAGACTACAAACGATTGAAATGAGTCTTTAATAAAATATAAATCGGTTGCTAACACACAAACATTTTCAATTCAAAGAAAAAACATTGAGGTGACGGATAATCATACTCATAATGGAACCAAGATCAGCTGTAATGAATTAAACTTTTTTGGCTGAGAGCAGTACAAAGTTTGATTTTGATTGAGTGTTAAATAAATCGATATTTTCCTTTTCCTTGCCCACTAATCTTTTCGATAATGCCTGTTAACTGCATTTTTCGTAGTAACTCAGAAGCGGGGGAAGGGGTGAGGTTAAGATGTTTAATCACATCTGCACGAGAGAAAATCTCATTTTTAACAGCTTGATGCAAGGTTTGAATGTTTCGTTTTGTTTTTCCGGAAAATGCTGTTTCAGGTAAAAAATGAGAAAAAATTGGCTCAACATCCTGTTTTTTGCCATCAATGTCCTGTTTTCCAATAGAAAAGTCCTGATGTCTAGTTTGAATATCCTGTTTTATGTATTCTTGTTTTGTTTCATTGACCGCTAATGAATCTTTTTGAACCTGTGTTGCCATAAGATAACTTGTGCTATGAACATGGAGTTGACGATTGCTTAACCTGTGATGTTCATTTAATAATAAGTTACGAAGAAACATCACAACATACTTGGTCGTTTCATAAATACCTTTGGCAAAATTATTGTAATTAGCCCGTACCAATGCATTACGAAAATACCACGAATTTTCAGCAAAGCTATCATTTGTTACATAAAAACCTAATGTTTTTAAGTACTTAATAAAAAATACGGCAGTAGTGCGCGTATTCCCTTCAGCAAAAATATGAATTTGCCATAACCGTGAAACAAATAAGGCTAAATGTTCAATCATTTCATCAATGGAAAGCCCTTGATAGCGGAATTTCTTTTCTTGCATAAGATCATATTCCAAGGTTTCACGCAGTTCTAAAGCACTCCCATAAGAAACAGTATCGCCATTTAATATCCACTCTTTTTTTGTCATATTGAAGGTTCTAATTTGACCTGCGTGCGGATAAATACCGTGAAAAAGATACTTATGGATAGACAGATATTGTTGAACATTAAAAGAGAAGGCGGGTTCAGATAATAACCGAGCGATGCGTACCGCCACTTTATCCGCTTCCTCTGTGCGGTTTTCATCTTGCGACACCGGATTTTGTTCATAATATTGCGTTATCCAATGTTCTGCCGTATCAATAGTGATCTCACCTTCAATATTTTTAATAGCGGTATCAATCAAATAGCGGGAAGGTTTTAATCCATCGACGTCTTGCAAACCAATAGCCGTTTGCCATGCGTAGCCCTTTTCTTTTTTACTGGCATCAATATGTCGAATATATTCTTCAAAAGGATCTTTTATCATAAGCAAGCATTAAGAGTGCGGTGGGTTTTGGACGATATTTTATCAAATTAAACGAAAAAATAACCGCACTTTTCTATGCGGTTAATCAGAATTTATAGGCATTTTGCCGGTTTTGGCAAGCCCGCTAATTTTGTGGCTTGTTTGGCGGGACCTTCAGGAAACAAACGTTGCAAATAGCGACTATTGCCTTTATCTTCTCCCAATTTTTCTGCCATCGCTTTGACCAACATACGTATAGCAGGGGAGGTGTTGTATTCTTGATAAAAATCACGCACAAAATAAATCACTTCCCAATGAGCTGGCGTAAGTTCAAGCTGTTCTTGTGCCGCAATTGCCCGAGCCACCTCTTCATTCCATTGTTGACTATTTAATAAATAGCCGGCGTTATCGGTTTCTAATGTGGTGTCGTTTATCTTTAACATATCAACTCACTTCTTTAACGCTAATCATTTCATGATGAGAAAAATCGCTTTGATCCTCATCCTCAAATTGCATTGGGGGGATTTGTTCATCATCAAAAGCCGTATCGCCTTCAACGCCCTCAAGAGATTGTCCGTAGCGAATACCTTTGAAATCGAATAATGTGGGATCACACATATGTGACAACGTGATGTTTTGCATAGCGCTAAACATCGTTTCTAAACGCCCTGGGTATTGACGATCCCAGGTATTCAGCATTTCTTTTACCACTTGGCGTTGTAAATTAGGCTGTGAACCGCACAAATTACAAGGGATAATCGGAAATGCTTTAGCCATCGCATATTTTTCAATATCTTTTTCTTTACAGTAGGCTAGGGGGCGAATCACAATTTGTTTCCCATCATCTGAAATTAATTTAGGCGGCATAGATTTCATTTTTCCGCCATAAAACATATTCAAAAATAAGGTCGCCAACATATCATCACGATGATGTCCAAGGGCAATTTTGGTTGCGCCCAATTCGGTTGCCGTGCGATATAAAATGCCTCGGCGTAGGCGAGAGCAGAGTGAACAGGTGGTTTTCCCTTCTGGAATTTTTTCTTTCACAATGCCATAGGTATTTTCCTGAACAATTTTGTAGTCCACCCCAATTTCTTGTAAATAAGCGGGTAAAATATGCTCAGGAAAGCCCGGTTGTTTTTGATCTAAATTGACTGCAACAATATCAAAATGAATGGGTGCGTTTTGTTTTAAATTGAGCAATATATCCAATAAGGTATAACTGTCTTTCCCCCCCGACAAACACACCATCACCTTATCGCCGTCTTCTATCATACCAAAATCCGCAATAGCATTGCCCACGTTGCGGCGCAAGCGTTTTTGTAATTTATTGAAATGATAGTTTTGTTTTTTTTCTTGTTGGGTTAATTCGCTCATTCTGTTTTTTTACTTGTTTATAAAAGGGGCATATTATACGTGAAAAAGGGAAAGAGCGGTCAATTCAAAAGAAGATTTTTAAGATTGATAAAAAATCCTGTATAATTGCCCCAATTTTTTGTTCAATTTTAACGCGTTATCATTTCAATGATTGAAACATCACAAACTATCCCCGAACTCGTCTCTTGGGCAAAAGAGCGCGAGTTTTCATTGAATTTACCCACTGAACGTTTGGTTTTTTTGCTGGCAATTGCCATTTATAACAATGAACGTTTAGATGGCGAAATGCTAGAAGCCGATCTGGTGGATATTTTTCGCCACACTATGAGTGCCGTTGCTCAATCCACTGAGGCTATTGCAACACGCGCCAATAATGCGATTAATGAATTGGTAAAACAGCGTTTGTTAAACCGTTTTAGTAGCGAGTTTACCGAAGGATTGGCGATTTATCGTTTAACGCCACTCGGTGTAGGCGTTTCTGATTACTATATCCGTCAGCGCGAATTTTCCACTTTACGCCTTTCCGTACAACTGTCCATTGTGGCGGATGAAATTCAACGAGCCTCTAATGCTGCAGAGGAAGGGGCTGAAAATCGTGAAAGTGAGCATTATTGGCGTAAGAACGTCTTTGCTCCGTTAAAATATTCCGTGGCGGAGATTTTCGATAGCATTGATCTTTCACAACGCATTATGGATGAAAATCAACAAAGCATTAAAGAGGAAATTGCAGAGCTTTTAACCAAAGATTGGCAAGCGGCGATTTCAAGTTGTGAACGTCTGTTGGATGAAACATCTGGCAATCTCCGAGAATTACAAGATACTTTGAATGCGGCAGGAGATAAACTTCAAGCCCAATTACTGCGTATCCAAGATTGCGTGATTGGACGTGATGATTTGTATTTTATTGATCAGTTAATCACTGATTTACAATCAAAGCTCGACCGAATTATCAGCTGGGGGCAACAAGCCATTGATTTGTGGATTGGTTATGATCGCCATGTCCATAAATTTATTCGAACCGCCATTGATATGGATAAAAATCGGGTATTCTCACAACGTTTACGCCAGTCTATTCATCATTATTTTGATCACCCTTGGTTTTTATGGACAGCACAGGCAGAGCGTTTGGTGGATCTGCGTGATGAGGAAATGGTGTTGCGTGAAGATGATGCCCTAGGTGAATTACCGGAGGCGCTACAATACGAATCCTTAGCCGATGTGTATGATCAAATTGTTGACCATATGCAAAACCTGCTCATTCAATATCGTGAGCATGATCGTCCGATTGATTTGAGCTTGGTACTCCGTGAACAGCTCGAAAATTATCCGCTTTCCCGCCATTTTGATGTGGCTCGAATTATTGTTGATCAAGCGGTACGATTAGGGATGGCAAAGGATGATTTAGCCGGTATTTATGCCCATTGGCAGGCCATTAATCAGCATGGTGCCGAGGTGCAGGCTCACATCATTAATAAGTATTAAAGTGCGGTCAATTTTAAAAGAGATTTAATCATCCTTCTATATAGGACATAAGGATAAGAGAAATAAACCATGACAGATAACCTTCAAGATGTAATTTCCCCAAAACTCGCCACAGCGATTGCCAACCCATTATTTCCGGCGGTGGACAGCCTGTTGCGTTCAGGCCGTCATATCAGCACAGAGCATTTAGACAACCATGCCTTTTTAATGGATTTTCAAAATGAATTAGACGGTTTTTACCGTCGCTATAATGTGGAGTTAATTCGAGCACCGGAAGGTTTTTTCTATCTTCGTCCAAAAGCCACAACACTCATCGCCCGTTCTGTGCTTTCTGAATTGGAAATGTTAGTGGGAAAAGTCTTGTGTTATCTCTATTTAAGTCCGGAACGTTTAGCACAGCAGGGCATTTTTAGCACACAGGAAGTGTATGATGAATTATTAAATCTTGCGGATGAAAACAAATTATTAAAAGCCGTCAATCAACGTTCAAGTGGTTCTGATTTAGATAAACAAAAATTGGCTGAAAAAGTGAGAGCGGCAATAGGGCGATTGCGCCGTTTAGGGATGATTCAAACCGTAGGTGAACAAAACAGCGGTAAATTCACGATTTCCGAATCCGTCTTCCGTTTTGGTGCAGAAGTGCGCACCGGTGATGATCCGTTGGAAGCGCAAGTTCGCTTAATTCGTGATGGGGAAGCCGCCACACCGGAATCCCTCGAATTGGAAAAACAAGCCCAGTTAACCGAACAAGAAGTCGAAAGTGCGGATGAAATTGACGAAGAATTTGATGGAGAACAAGCATAATGTCTGATGTTTTAGAATTAGAAAATGAAATCGGGTTAGAAAACGAGGCAAGCGAAATCAATACTGAAACAGCAGAGGCTCATCTTATCTCAAGTGCGTTTAATCAGGCTCAACAGAGCGTTGAACGTGGAAAATTTCGTTCTTTAACCCTCATTAACTGGAACGGTTTTTTTGCCCGTACCTTTGATTTGGATGAACTGGTCACCACGCTTTCTGGGGGGAATGGTGCAGGAAAATCCACCACGATGGCGGGGTTTGTGACCGCCCTTATTCCGGATTTAACCTTACTTCACTTCCGTAATACCACAGAGGCCGGTTCTACGGGTGGATCGAGAGATAAAGGGCTACACGGTAAATTACGTCCGGGAGTTTGTTATGCGGTATTAGATACGATAAATTCCCGTCATCAACGTATTCTTGTCGGTGTTCGTCTGCAACAAGTGGCCGGTCGGGATAAAAAAGTCGATTTAAAAACCTTTTCTATTCAAGGGGTTGAATTATCCCAAAATCCTACCGCACTTTTTACTGAAACCGTCGGTGAGCGTCAAGCCCGTGTGCTGAACTTAAATGAACTCAAAGAGAAAATTGAACATCTTGGGGCGCAATTTAAACAATATCATTCCATTACTGACTACCACGGGATGATGTTTGATCTTGGTATTATTCCAAAACGATTACGTTCTTCCTCTGATCGTAGTAAATTCTATAAACTCATTGAAGCCTCTTTATACGGCGGTATTTCCAGTGCCATCACCCGCTCTTTGCGAGATTATTTATTACCGGAAAATTTAGGTGTCCGCAAAGCGTTCCAAGATATGGAAAGTGCATTGCGTGAAAACCGAATGACCTTGGAAGCGATTAAAGTTACCCAATCTGATCGTGATTTATTCAAACATTTAATTACAGAAACCACCAATTATGTGGCATCAGATTATATGCGTAATGCCAACGAACGCCGTGGCAATATTGAAACCGCATTAGCATCACGCCGTGAATGGTATAACGCTAAAGCCGAGCAAGATTTATCGCAGCATCGTTTGATTGATTTAAGCCGTGAAGCGGCAGAATTGGCAGAAAATGAACGCACCTTAGAGGTGGATCACCAAAGTGCCGTAGATCATTTGAATTTAGTGCTCAATGCGTTACGTCATCAAGAAAAAATTTCACGTTATCAAGAAGATGTCGCTGAACTTTCCGAACGTTTGGAAGAGCAGAAAATCGTTGTAGAAAATGCAAATGAGGCGTTAGAAGAAAGCCAGGCTCAATTTGAGCAAACAGAAATTGAAATTGATGCGGTTCGTGCACAACTTGCCGATTATCAACAAGCACTTGATGCCCAGCAAACCCGGGCTTTGCAATATCAACAGGCAATTGCCGCATTGGAAAAAGCCAAAACCCTATGTGGATTAGCGGAATTAAGTGTAAAAAATGTTGAAGATTATCATGCAGAGTTTGAAGCCCATGCGGAAAGTTTGACGGAAACCGTGCTGGAATTAGAGCACAAGATGTCAATTTCTGAAGCGGCAAAATCTCAATTCGATAAAGCTTATCAGTTGGTTTGTAAAATTGCCGGTGATCTCCCACGTTCAGCCGCTTGGGAAAGCGCTAAAGTATTATTGCGTGAATATCCAAGCCAAAAATTGCAAGCCCAACAAACCGCACCGCTTCGTGGAAAATTACATGAGCTTGAACAACGTTATACCCAACAACAAAGTGCGGTCAAATTACTGAATGATTTTAATCAACGGGCTAATCTCAATTTAGAAACTGCTGAGGAATTAGAAGAATATTATACTGAGCAAGAAGCCTTGGTAGAGGACCTATCAGCAACCCTTTCCGAACAAGTGGAAAACCGTTCAACGCTTCGTCAAAAACGTGAAAATTTAACCGCACTTTATGAGGAAAATGCGCGCAAAGCACCGGCTTGGCTAATGGCTCAATCTGCCTTAGAGCGTTTAGAAGAGCAAAGTGGTAAAACCTTTGAACATAGTCAAGATGTGATGAATTTTATGCAGGCTCAACTCGTCAAAGAGCGTGAGTTGACAATACAACGTGACAAACTTGACCAAAAACGACAACAATTAGATGAGCAAATTACCCGCTTGAGCCAGCCGGACGGTTCTGAAGACCCTCGTTTAAATGCTCTAGCAGAACGTTTTGGCGGGGTATTGCTTTCTGAACTCTATGACGATGTTCCCATTGAGGATGCACCATATTTTTCAGCCCTTTATGGGCCTGCACGTCATGCGATTGTGGTGCGGGATCTCAACATTGTAAGAGAACAATTAGCCCAATTGGATGATTGCCCGGATGATCTTTATTTAATTGAGGGTGATCCTACCGCCTTTGATGACAGCGTATTATCCGCCCAAGAGCTTGAACTTGGTGTGGTAGTGCAAGTGTCAGAACGTGAATTACGTTATTCTAAATTCCCCGAAATTCCATTATTTGGCAGGGCGGCTCGTGAAAAGCATTTAGAAGCCTTACAAATCGAACGGGATGAAGTGGCGGAAGATTACGCACAAATCGCCTTTGATGTACAAAAATGCCAGCGTTTACACGAACATTTTAGCCAATTTGTTGGTTTACATTTGGCCTTGGCATTTCAACCCAACCCTGAAGACGTGATGGCGGAAATCAACCGTGAACGTAATGACATTGATCGTGAATTAAATCAATTTAACAGCGGTGAGCAGCAGATACGCATTCAATTAGATAACGCAAAAGAGAGAATGCAATTACTCAATAAATTGATTCCTCAATTAGGCGTGTTGGCGGATGAAGCGTTACTTGATCGCATTGAGGAATGTCGTGAGCAATTAGATCTTGCCGAACAAGACGAATTATTTATTCGTCAATATGGCGATACGTTGTCACAATTAGAGCCGATAGCGAATACACTGCAAAGTGATCCGGAAAATCATGACAAGTTAAAAAATGAGTTGGCACAAGCAATAGAACGTCAAAAACAGGTGCAACAACGGGTATTTACATTAGCCGATGTGGTACAACGTAAACCGCATTTTGCCTATGAAGATGCAGGCCAGGCGGAAACCTCTGAATTAAACGAACAATTACGTAAGCGTTTAGAATTGATGCAAGTACAACGTGATACACAACGTGAACAGCTTCGTCAAAAACAAGCCCAATTTGCCCAGTACAATCAAGTCTTTATTGGATTACAAAGTTCTTATGAGAGCAAAAATCAGCTATTAAAAGAATTAATGGATGAGGTGAGCGAATTAGGGGTTCGAGCAGATGAAGGGGCAGAGGAGCGGGCTCGCCTTCGCCGTGATGAATTACATCAACAGCTCTCAACCAGCAGACAACGCCGTTCATATGTCGAAAAACAGCTGACATTAATTGAAAGCGAAGGGGAAAACTTAAATCGTCGTATTCGTAAAGCCGAACGTGATTATAAAACCCAACGGGAGTTAGTGGTAGCCGCTAAAGTGAGTTGGTGTGTGGTTTTACGGTTATCCCGTCATTCTGACATGGAAAAACGTTTGAACCGTCGTGAATTGGCTTATTTATCTGCAGATGAATTACGTTCAATGTCGGATAAAGCCCTTGGGGCATTGCGTACTGCCGTTGCGGATAATGAATATTTGCGGGATAGCTTGAGAGCCTCGGAAGACAGCCGAAAACCGGAAAATAAAGTTCGCTTCTTTATTGCTGTTTATCAGCATTTGCGTGAGCGTATTCGTCAAGACATTATCAAAACAGATGATCCGATTGATGCCATTGAACAAATGGAAATTGAACTTTCACGTTTGACGGCAGAGCTCACTGATCGTGAGAAAAAATTGGCGATTAATTCTGAAAGTGTGGCAAATATTATGCGTAAAACCATTCAACGTGAGCAAAATCGTATTCGTATGCTCAATCAAGGTTTGCAAAATATTGCCTTCGGTCAGGTGAAATCTGTTCGTTTGGTCGTCAATATTCGTGATACACACGCGATGCTGCTTGATGCCCTTTCCGGACAACAAGACGAATATCAAGATTTATTCAATGACAATCGTATTACCTTTTCCGAAGCGATGGCGAAACTGTATCAACGTATTAATCCACACATCGATATGGGGCAACGTAGCGCTCAAACCATCGGTGAAGAGCTCTTGGATTATCGCAATTATCTTGAACTTGAAGTGGAAGTATTCCGTGGTGCAGACGGTTGGTTGCGTGCGGAAAGTGGCGCACTTTCAACCGGTGAAGCAATTGGTACGGGGATGTCTATTCTCTTAATGGTAGTACAAAGCTGGGAAGAGGAAAGCCGTCGTATTCGTGGTAAGGATATCGTCCCTTGTCGTTTACTCTTCCTTGATGAAGCGGCACGACTTGATGGTAAGTCCATTTCTACCTTATTTGAGCTTTGTGAACGGTTGGATATGCAATTACTCATTGCCGCACCGGAAAACATTAGCCCGGAAAAAGGGACGACCTATAAACTGGTGAGAAAAATTTCAGGTAACCAAGAACAGGTTCATGTGGTCGGACTACGTGGATTTGGTGTAACAGACTAAAATAGGGAAGTGCGGTTGAAAATTTCGGTATTATGCCGCAGTTGCACAA
>NZ_MLHJ01000043.1 GCF_001998965.1 Rodentibacter rarus | reverse complement strand
TTTGCTACATAATACCGCTAATTTTGACCGCACTTTAAAAGTGCGAGCCATAACGATAACGGCGATAAATTTTGGAAGATAAAAAAAACGCTATTCAGAAGAATAGCGGAGGAGATCTTAAAATAAGAAATTAAAAAAACTGCCTTATGCAGTGCACTAGCAACTTATCAGACTATCACGCTATGAGTTAGTTCACATTTTTTATAAAAATATTGTAAAAAAATTTAGGGACGTTTGAGTTGTAGTGAGAGGGAAGGAAGATTTTGTATAAAGAGAGCGATCAGTAAAATATCAATATTTAATGACCGCTCTTTCTGTAAAAGTTAATCGTCTTTTTTAGCGGGCTTGATCGCAAGTAAATTACAGCTGAGTTTGCTAATAACGTGTTCAGCGGTGTTGCCAAGCAATGCGGCGGATAATCCTGTTCTTCCGACTGTACCAAGAATGACTAATTCAGCCTCAATATCTTTTGCGACCTCGGGAATCACATCCTCAGGAAAACCTTCTCGTACGTGGGTATGATCTTCATCAATACCAAATTTTTGACGTAAGGTTTTCATATTAATTAAATGTTGTCCACGAATACTATTTTCATAGCCAGACGTGTTAAATTCCGGTAAATCAATTGCCATATTGATTGGCGTTACAGGGTAGGCAGCAACAAGATGTACATTGCCACGATTTAAATTTTCTGCAAGGGACATCCCCGTTGCGACAAGCTCCTGATTAAATTCATCTTGATAATCTTGTTCACCGGAAACATTCACCGCAATGAGAATACGGCGTTGATGTTTCCAATTTCCATCACGAACCATCAGAACCGGAATAGGGCATTTACGCAATAATTGCCAATCAACCGGGGTGAAAATAAGCGAAGTTAAACTTTCTTCATCTTTGGTGTATTTTACAACCAAATCATATTGATTTTTCTCAACTTCTTCACGAATGCCTTCCGCTTCATTACTGTTCCAAACAATGTGAGATTCAAATTCAATTTGTGGATCGGCATATTTATCAAGATAAAATTGAACCGCTTGACGGTGTTGCTCAATGGCGGTTTTGTGCATGTCTTCTCTTTCTTCAGAGGAGAGCAATGCTGACATTTCATAAGACAAGTCATAAACCGCTAATAATGTTGTAATTTTCACTTTTTCAACATTTTCTTGTTCTTTAACAAGACGAACAGCGCGGGCAAGGGCATATTGTTTTTCGTTATCAGGATTAAGAACAACGAGAATATTTTTAAATTTCATAACAACCTCCGTGATGGTGTTGCATAGCATAAGAAAGAATTTGCTGTATGACAAGAAAAGATCACTGAAAAACTGATCTGATACAACTTTTCTTAAAATAAGTAAAGCAGCCCCAAAAGTCGAATTAAACGCAAATCGACTAAGATGTATTAAAACCAAAAGGACTAAGTGCTGTACATAACAGAACCCAGTCCTTAAATTAAATGAGTCTAACTTTTTAATGTCAGATCGTTTTTATCTATTGTGCTAACTCGGTACGTAATTTTTTCGTGACATTAACCATTACATTTAATTGCTCAATAGTTTCTGTCCAACCTCGGGTTTTTAGGCCACAGTCCGGGTTAACCCATAAGCGTTCTTTTGGCACCACTTGTAAGGCTTTACGTAATAAATGTTCAACTTCAGCTTCCGTTGGAACCCGTGGGCTATGAATATCATACACACCCGGACCGATATCGTTCGGATATTTGAAATCGGCAAAGGCAGTGAGGAGTTCCATATCAGAACGTGAGGTTTCAATCGTGATCACATCCGCATCCAATGCAGCGATAGCCGGTAAAATGTCATTAAATTCGGAATAACACATATGGGTGTGAATTTGTGTATCATCCTGACATCCCATTGAGCTTAAACGGAATGCTTCACCCGCCCATTGTAAATAAGCGTCCCAATCAGCCCGTTTAAGCGGTAAACCTTCTCTGATTGCCGGCTCATCAATTTGAATCACTTTAATACCGGCTTTTTCTAAATCCAATACTTCATCAGAAAGTGCCACAGCAATCTGTTTGCAAACGGTTGAGCGAGGAATATCATTGCGAACAAAAGACCATTGCAAAATCGTCACAGGCCCGGTCAGCATCCCTTTCATCACTTTTTTCGTTAAACTTTGAGCATATTGCGACCAACGAACCGTCATTGGTTCAGGACGAACAACATCACCATAAATCACCGGTGGTTTCACACAACGAGAGCCATAACTTTGCACCCAACCGAACTTAGTGAAAGCAAAACCTTCTAGTAATTCACCAAAGTATTCCACCATATCGTTACGCTCTGCTTCACCATGAACCAGCACATCTAAATCTAATTTTTCTTGTTCACGAACCACCAATTCAATTTCTTTTTTCATAGCTGCTTCATAATCTGCAACACTTAAATCGCCTTTTTTGAATGCGGCTCGGGCTAAACGAATTTCTTTCGTTTGTGGAAAAGAGCCGATACTTGTAGTAGGTAATAATGGAAGATTTAGCCAGCTATTTTGTAATTTAATTCTTTCCTCAAAGGGGGATTTTCGTTGATCTGCACCTTTTGGTAAGTTTTCCAAACGAGTAGCCACCTCAGGACGATGAATTTCTTTTGAATTGGCACGCTCATCTGCGGCTGCTTGGCTGGCATCGATTTCCGCTTGAACCGCTTGGCGACCTTGCTCAAGTGCGGTTTTAATTACTCGCAATTCTTGAATTTTTTGTAAACAGAAAGAAAGCCAATGATAAAGTTCAGGTTTGTTGGCTTGTAATTGAGTTTCAACGGATAAATCATAAGGTGAGTGGAGCAGGGAACAGCTTGGGGCAATCCATAAACGATCAGCGAATTTCGCTTTTAGTGGTTCGACAATATCTAACACTTGGCTTAAATTAGCCCGCCAAATGTTACGACCATCAATGATACCCACAGACAAAATTTTGTCGTAGTCAATAAAGGCTGAAAGCTGTTCCGGGGCACGCACCACATCAATGTGTAAACCGGCAACAGGTAAAGATTTTAATAAATCAGCGTGTTCTGCTACCGAACCAAAATAAGTGGCTAATAATAATTTTGCGTTCACCTGCGTGGTTAATGTGGCATAAACCTCTTTATATGCCGCAAGCCATTGTTCCGGTAAATCAACAGCTAATGCCGGTTCGTCAATTTGAATATAATCTACTCCTTCTTTTGCTAAGGCGTTTAAAATTTCGACATAGATTGGGAGCAATTTATTTAATAAATCAAAACGGTTAAATGCTGAACCTTTTTCTTTTCCTAACCATAAGAAAGTTAAAGGACCAACGATTGTAGGCTTCGCATTAAAGCCAAGGGCTTTCGCTTCACGAATTTGTTGCACATAATGTGCAGGATTGGCTTTAAATTGTGTATCAACCTGAAATTCAGGCACGAGGTAATGATAGTTCGTATCAAACCATTTGGTCATTTCGATAGCAAATTGTGTTTTATTCCCGCGTGCAAGCTGGAAATATTGATCAAGCGTAAGATGTTGGCTGTCAAAACCAAAGCGGGCAGGAATCGCACCGGTTGCGACTTGTAGATCTAAGATGTGATCGTAGAAAGTAAAATCTGCCACAGCAACATAATCCGCATTGGCTGCCGCTTGGTGTTTCCAGTTGATTTCACGCAATGCTTTGGCAATGTCCAATAAATCTTGCTCAGCAATTTCGCCACGCCAATAACGTTCTTGTGCAAATTTAAGTTCACGTTTTGCACCAACACGTGGAAAACCGGATAAATGAAATGTTGTCATAATAAGTTCCTCATCTATGATGTTGTAGGTAATTTAGACGGCTAAACGTCTGTGTAAAGATAGAATGAAGTATTTTTTAATATTATGCAAACTCATTATTTTCAATAAATTTATGAATTATTTTAATAATTCTGCATAATAAAAACGAAATATGTAAAACTGAAACAACGATTAAGAAGCCGAATATAAAAAACTATTATTGAGGTATATTTATTACACAACTAAATATGATGAACACGAATGAAATCCAAGCTTAAGAGTGTAAAACGCAGCATGACACGGTGTTTATTTAAGTGGGGAAATTACACTATATAATTGGGAATGTCCGATGCAAATAAAGGGATTACGATGAATAGCTCCGTTTGGATTTCAACCGCCTATATTTAGCCACCACAGCAAATGAAGACCTTTGTCGCTTTACTGGCATTTGCAGAAAGTCGCTCCGATTTTGAAAAGAAAATAGACTTATTTTGGCAAAAACACCACATTATCGCCCATCTCCATCTTGTACCAATTCCTCTCATATTTTTTCAACGTCATGGGCGATTATCCCTTTAGTTTAACTGGGCGTTGTTATTCTTTACAAATCGGCGTACTGAATAAAGCGGAGCAATTACTGTTTTTAATATACGGCTATTATCCCACCCAAAGCCTTGAACACAACCGCTATATTTTGCTAGCCATTCGTGATTTTGTGCGTAAAGAAAATCCGGCAAGCCTAAAATATATATGGGGAGTTGATATAAATTCTCGTGGTTAAATCCTTTGATTTTTCTGTTTAACGTAGCAGTATTTTTCCGAATGCCATTCAATCAAAAGCCGGCATACAAACAAATTGATGCAGAGTTAAAAGCGTGGAAAAAATGCACCGAAAACAGTAAAAACACTGGTTTGAAGCCGTACAACGCCAACAGCAGAGTGTTAATCAACAACTGGCAGAATTAGAAATAGATAATAAAATTTAGTGAAAATTGACCGCTCTTTGAGTTTGATTTTTCTTAAAAGTGAGAGATGTTTTATGTAAATTAGTTGTATTAATACAACTAATTTTTTTAGAAAGCTGTAAAAAAAGTGATTAAGCCTAATATGACTCCAGGGGAATTGGCTAGGGCAACAGGTAAATCTCGTTTTTGTTTGAATAATCCGTAAGCAACCCACAGACTACAATTCACCACTGTTGCTAAGGGTTGTAAAATCCCTCCTTTTTGTCCTGAAAGATTTAGATTTATCTGTTCTAAATAAGAAACGTACATACAAACTGCCGTAAAAGTTGCAACCCAACCTAAAATACTAATAAAACGTTGATTTGTCATTATCTCCCCTTATTTTTACAATTTGTTAAAAATTAAAGTTAATTATAATTAATTTTTTCACAAAATTCAATTATTGATAATTTAGCCAGGTTTTTTAGGAAAAATGCCTATAGAAAATAATTACAAAAATGAAAAAAGAGCAAAAAGCAAAAGTCGTGTAAATTTTAATCGCATTTTTACATTTAGTGATGATATTCCGGTTTTGGAGAAAACATATACAATGAGAAGAATTAATATTGAAGAACTAATTACCAGCAAATATTTTGATCGGTAAATGGCACTTTGTGAACAATGTTAATAGTAGACTTGCGATAGATTTAATTGTGAAGCAGAGCAAAAAAGTGCGGTCATAAAATGCAATGATTAAATGACCGCTGTAATAAATCAGAATATTTACATTGTTGAATCAGTGAGCTTGCCTAGCTCCTTATCTATTAGGAATAGTCCTTTACCATCATCACCAAGTAAATTTAGTTTATCTAAAATTCCGCTAAATAATTTTTCTTCTTCGTGCTGTTCTGCAACATACCATTGTAGAAAGTTAAATGCAGAATAGTCTTTTTCTTCAAAAGTACGTCCAACTAACTCATTGATTTTACTTGTAATCAATTTCTCATGTTCATAAGTAATTTCGATCACTTCTTTCAATGATTTATATTCATATGATGGCGCATCAATGGCAGAAATTATAGCTAACGCACCGGTTTCATTTAAATAAGTGAATAACTTACGCATATGTTGCATTTCTTCTGCTGCATGTGCTGACAAAAATTTTGCAGTTCCTTCAAAGCCTTGTTGGTCACACCATGCACTCATTTGAAGATATAAATTAGAAGAATAAAATTCTAAATTCATTTGGTCGTTTAATAATTTTATTACGTTTGCTGATAACATTTTATTTCTCCTGTATTATTCTAATGTTGCTAACTCACGATCGATGAAATATAAGCCCTTACCATCTTCACCTACAAGGTTGAATTTATCAATAATACAATTGAATAATTTTTCTTCTTCATGTTGTTCGGCTACATACCATTGTAAAAAATTGAATGTAGAGTAGTCCTTATTGGCAAAAGTAACTTCTACTAATTCATTAATTTTTGAAGTTACAAATTTTTCATGTTCAAGTGTTGTTTCAAAAATTTCTTTCAGAGAACTATAGTTGTTTTTAGGCGCTTCTATTTTACCTAAAAGTGGCATACCGCTTGTTTCACTCACATACTGAAACAATTTTTGCATATGTTCCATTTCTTCATCTGCATGACGGAGCAAAAATGCGGCAGCTCCTTCATAACCATGTTTTGAGCACCAAGCACTCATTTGCAAGTAAACATTAGAAGAGTAGAACTCTAGATTAATTTGCTCGTTTAATTTATCTGTAATTGCTTGATTAAGCATAACTAACTCCTTTTTATTTTGGTGAGTAAAAAACTGCTTGAATTAGGCTTGTTATTCTAGAGAGTTAAATGAGAATTTTCAAGGTTATATTTTAAATATACTCTGATAAGTTATTAATTTAAAATAAAAAAATAATAATATCAATTCTCATTAATTCGGCTAGCTTAATTTCTGTAACAACGTCACATAATCTGCATAGAAATATTCTTTCTTTTCTTTCTCTTAATTTGCATAGCATCGCAATAAAACTTTCAATTCATCCCTAATAAATTCTTGGAAACAAATCAATCTAAAATCGAGATAGGCTTACTTCTAAAAATTAAGTTATTTTTATCTGTTAAAGATTAGTGGAGTAAATGAGTTACTCAATAATAAAAACATCAATCGGAAAGTGACTTGTTGTCGCACCGTATTTAACATAATGTGCATTATGCGAAATCAGTGATGAGGTGAGTGAAAACTACGGATTAATAAAATCACAGAGTTATGCACAGGTCACAAATACTAGTTAAACAGGACAAATAAAGCGATTTTTAAGCGTTGTAACAGGTTTTCAAGGTGTTTTATTGAATGGTTGAAACGGATTGTCAGTGTTTTGTAAAGGTTTTTTGAGTGCTTTTCTTATGTTTTGGTGGGATGCGTAAAGCACTTATTTTTTATTAGAAATGGCAAATAATTTAGGAAAAATCGATATCTTATAAAAAGTGGTTAATCTTTAAATGCGATAAATGATGTGAAAAGTTAGTGATTTATCTCTCACCTTTTAAAAGGTATTTGTATGACTTCTAAAATAAGTTTAACGATGAACAAGGAATCAATCTGAAGTCATTTGAGAATTGATATGTTTGGCATTAAAAAAGCATATTCGGTGAACGAATATGCTTTTGTCTTGTGATGTTGTCACAATCTAACTGAGTAATTTAACCCCATATTCATAAATTTGTTGTAATAACGCTAATTTTTTCGGATTATCTTCATTCTCATTAACAAGATGCTGTAAACTTCTCTCAAAATCAACCGCACTTTGTTCTAATTTACGTTGGCGGTATTTCTGCCATTTGAGTTGTTCTGAACGTGTTAAGGTTTTGTAAAAATGTCTTGCTCGATAATGGAATAACAACTCTGCTATACGTTTATCTTCAAAAGCTAAACCGTGCTCAGCCAATTTCTCAGCCGGTAATTGTCGTAAAATTGCCATATTATTTTTATCTGCGTAACTAAAAAAGCCATTATAAAGCTCGGTTTCCACATTATCGCTTGGCTCAAACTCACGCTCTGGGCTAAATATATCCGTTACTTTTTCTCTAATATCAAAAGAAGCACGCAATTTAGCCAGGTTTTCCAAACATAATTGACGATCTATCCCTAAACGTTCTGCGTTTTCTGGCAATAAGGTTTTTGCCGGAGCCAGAATGGGACACTTGTTGATATGCACCAGTTTTAATGGAACGGCAGGCTCTTCCCTTTTTTCCAATTCAGATTTTTTAGTATATAAATCATCACGCAATTCATCTGCATTTTTTGCCAATAAATTATCAATATCGCCGGCTAAATCACAAACGATCACCGCATTTTGATTAGTGGGATGCCAAGCTAATGGTGCTATCCACGTACAATTTCCACGATAATTACCTAACATACCGGAAACATGGACAAGAGGCGTCATTTCAGCGGTATCAATGAGCTTCTCAGCTTCTTTTTTACCACGATTGTCAAAGAAATATTGGAATAATTTAGGCTGTTTTTCTTTGATTAATTTTGCCATTGCAATAGTGGCATAAACATCGGACATCGCATCATGCGCATTTTCATGTTCAATACCATTCGCTTTGGTGAGATTTTCCAATTTGAAATTGGGTATGCCCTCTTCGTCAAAACACCATTGAATGCCTTCTGGACGAAGTGCATAACAGGCGCGCACTAAATCCAATAAATCCCAGCGGGAATTGCCATTTTTCCAACTATATTCATAGGGGTCGATAAAATTTCGATAAAAAGTATAACGGGTCATTTCATCATCATAACGAATATTGTTATAGCCCATTACACAGGTACTCGGCTGTGAAAATTCTGCAAGAATTTTTTCTGCAAATTCCGGTTCCGGTATGCCTTTTTCATTACATTCTTGGGGGGTAATACCGGTGACCATCACGGCTTCAGGAGAAGGCAAATAATCGTTGGTTTGCTTACAATAAAGCATTACCGGCTCACCGATAATATTAAAATCAGCATCGGTACGAATACCGGCAAACTGCGCAGGGCGATCTTTTGCCGGGCTAATACCAAAGCTTTCATAATCATAAATAAAGAAACTAAAATTATTTGCCATACTACTCTCTTTTTATAGGATGAATTTATCTAGATAGTATAAGCAAAAAATTGCGCTTAAACTAAATAGAATACCTAATCCATTGATTTTGCTAATTTTCTCTTTAAAAATAAGGGCACCGGTAATGGTACCAAGACAAATTACCCCGATGTTCATTCCAGCAAAAACTAATGTCGGGTTACTGCCGAAACTTTGATGTGCTTTAATATAAAAGAGAATATTAAAGAAATTTAATATGCCTAAAAGCACGCCTCCTAGAAAACTCGGCACGGTCCATTGCGTACGTTTCAGCACTAAATAGATAAACATTACGCAAGCAGCAAGCGAGAAAGAAATAAATAGCGTAGCCGGAAATGCGCCCCCACTTTTGGCAACTTGCTTAAATAAAATATCAATAATGCCATAGCCAAACCATACCCCGATTAAGCCTAAAATTCCCTTAAAATTGACCGCACTTTGCCCTTGGTTAGGTTTCGTCAGCAAACAAAATAGCCCAATAAAGGCGAAAAAAATCCCAACGATTTTTGATTGGCTCAGTGTTTCGTGGAAAATTAAAAATGCGGCTAAGATAGGAAGAAATAAAGAAAGGCGTTGTGCCGCATCAGAACGAACGATTCCCGCAAATTCTACGGCTTTTGACATAATAATAAACACGCTAGGTAACAATAATCCTAACGCCAAAAAGATGGGAGAATGCTCACTTTGTGCAATGAAATCGGTAAAGGCGAGACCTTTAAAATCCGGTTTTAATAGAAAATAACTGAGGGTAATCGCAACGATATAGTTGAAGGCAATAGCCTGTTCGATGATGATGTTTTTTTTACGTGCCACTTTAAGTAGTACAGAGACGGCAACACTGCAAAAAATCGCAAGAATGAGATTGTGCATAATAATCCTTAATAGCATATTTGGTTAGACTTACAATAAAGTGCGATCAAAACTAGATAAATTTTCCGGTATTATGTAGCAAATGCACAAAACAGAAATTTTAACCAAACGTAGGGACACACTGC
>NZ_MLHJ01000042.1 GCF_001998965.1 Rodentibacter rarus | reverse complement strand
AGAGTGCGGTGGTCCCACCTGAATCCATTCCGAACTCAGAAGTGAAACGCTGTAATGCCGATGGTAGTGTGGGGAATCCCCATGTGAGAGTAGGGCACCGCCAGGTTCAAATCAAAGGAATCCCCTGAATCGAAAGATTTGGGGGATTTTCCATTTTAGCGTTGACATTATTTTTATCAAAACTTTTTAAGATGTAATCCAAATAGATGAAATAAAAGTGTGGTGCAATTTTTAAAATTTTTTAGCATTTAGCAAGCAGTTATTTTAAATATCTTAGATATCTCTTAATATTCCATTCTTTATATTTTCCCCTTAGATTTTAATTAAGGCACTTTTTATTTTTTTCCGTAATTGGTCAAAATATTATCTATTAGCAAACAGTGTACACTGTTTTTGTTCTTTCTTGCAGAAAGAACAAATAATCCTTGGTTAAAAATAAATTTAGAGAATAAATAAAATGATTTATCGAATTGAATATACTTACCCACAACAAGAGGCTATTGGAAGTTTTCATTCTGTTGAAGCAGTGTCAGAGAAAGTTGCTATGTATAAGGCACAAGCCTTTATTTCCGAGCAATTATATTATTATTTCGATCAGGATGTTGATTTTAAGATTAAATCAATTGAATTGGTAAAATAATTAAATCTCACAGCCTTAATTTATTAAGGCTGTTTTTTAGTTGAAAAATAGGGTGAATGATGAATATTTTAAATAAATTAAAAACAAGGAAAAAATCTGTTTTAGCTGTAGTCATTATAACTATTGCTGTCATTGTTTGGAATAGTATAAGTTATAAAACGCAACTTAATATTTTATCTCAATTAGGTAGTGTTAATGCAAAATATGAGCTTATAAGTGACCTAGTCTATGGATACAAAATATCTTGTGAAGAACTTAAGGAAGTGTCTGATAATGGGTATAATATTCCACGATATAATGCGCTAGGTTGGTTAATGAAGATTTACATTGATGCCGCAAAGTCAGGCAATAAATCTGCTAGATCTAATTTATTAAAAATGGCAAATGGAAAAGGGGGAATTAGTAGGCGTCTAATTGGTTGCGAAAAAGATGATATAACGGCAAGTCAAATAGCCGCATTAATATATTTAAATGAACTTTTTGAAAAAAATCCTACAGGAATTGAAGATTGGAGTTCTTCCGATAATATTATTTCATATTCTGATATTATTACTTCTGGTGATATCATTTCATACTATTTAAACTCTTCTAAATGGAGTGATACTAAATCTCTGGATTACCAATATTATGCTCAAGATCTTATTGATAAAAAAGTAGAACTTTATAAAAATGACTTTTTAAAAAATAAAGATGAACAGGCTATTAAGAATCTGTTAGATTTAGCTTATTTAGCTAAAAATACTATTGAGGAAACAGCAAAAGAGATTTATCAATTAGTTTTACTTATGGGAGATAAGGAACAGAAAAAAGAAGCAGAGTTTTACCTCGCTATGCTGTCTTACGATAGCCATTCCGAAATGGATAAGCAGGACGGGCTAAATAAAATGCAATCACTCGCATCTGAAAATTATTCTCCTGCATTAGTATTTTTAGGAGATGATATTAAAAGATATAGTGATAATAATTCTTTGGTTCTTGCTAGAGCATATTATGAAAAAGCGAGGAAGTTCTTCAGGTGGCAGAATCGAGAATATACAAGACGCAATATTTTAACAAAAATTTATCATACATATTCTCAGGAAGAGAAAAAATATATGTATCATTTATTAGAAATAGCAGAATGTGGTAAACGTTCTACATCTGTTTGGGATGCTGATATGATTTATTGCTCACTTGATTTGGCAAACATTTACTTTGAGGTAGGTAAATATGATGAAGCCAGAACTATTTATGAAGAGATACTAATATATGATAATACGAATATGCATTCACTATCTCACTTAGCAGAAATCTATTATAAAGGATTGGGCGTTCGTCAAGATTTAGAAAAAGCAAAGGAATACTATGGTAAACTTTGCGATTTAAAAGAGCAGAAATATTGTGATTTATTCCGTGAAGTCAATGAAAAAATTCGTTAATTTTTCTGATGATTTTCTATATTAAACGTGGAACAATGGATAACTAAGTTTATTGGAGCGATAAGAAAAAGCGTTTTCCTGTTGGGGAAAGCGCTTTTTTATTATGTTATTTTTAATAAAACACTTTCATCATTCTGATTAATGTAATCCCACTTTTCGGCGGACTTTTCTCATTAGCAGAAATACCCAAGGCCATAAGATTCCTGATGCAATTGCACCGAAAATCTCTTGCCAGTTAAAGGTGGCACTATGTAAAAATAATTCCACGAGAAAAATTGAAAAGCGGATTAGGAAAACAAAAATAATGATGAGTAAACTTTGAAACCACAATGAGAGGTTGCGTAATATAAGATGATTTTTGGCGATAAAGTAAAAGACAGTAGAAAGTACCAATGCGTGTATGCCTAGGGTTGAGCCTAATACTAAATCCCATATTAGCCCTATCCAAAATGCAACGCCGATATTAATTTTATTGGGAATTGCTAGAACCCAATAGGTGAGCACTAAAACCAACCAAGCCGGTTTGAAAGCTTGAAAGCCCACCGGCCATGGGGCAAGCTCCATAACCAATGCAACGATAAAGAATAAAAAAATTGTCATCCATTGTAAAATTAAACGTAGCTGCATTAGTCTTCCTCTCGTTGCTCTTGTTGTTCCGGTGGTACTGCTTCATCTTGTAGGGGAGCTGAAAGGATTTCCGGTTCCTGGTTTTCTTTCGTATTATCGATGGGTTCTTGTTCGTCCGTCACTTTTGTTTTATGAACGGTATTATTCGCTTCATTGGCTTGGCTCTCTAGCCGTTTTTGGACGAGTTCACGCACTTCTTCCGGTGACATTGATTTCACTTTTGTCATATCAAGGCTACTTGGCCATAGCAGAAGAACATAACGTAAACGATCCAAAGAGGCGAGGGGCTTCGCTTTGACCGTGGCGAAATAATTTGAACCATTACGGGAAACACTTTGTACAATAGCCACGGGATAGCCCTCAATAAAGCGTCCACCTAATCCTGATGTGACGAGCAAATCATCTTTTTCAATATCGACAGAACGTGGTACGTTTTCCAGTGTTAATTCGTCAGTATGGCCTGTTCCACTGGCGATGACACGAACATCATTACGTAGTACTTGTACCGGGATAGAATGGGTGACATCAGTGAGTAATAATACACGGCTGGTTTCGCTGCCTACAGAAATAATTTGCCCAATGACCCCTTTTTCATCAATGACGGGTTGTCCCACATAAGCCCCATCTTTTTCACCTTGATTAATCACAATTTGCTGGCGATAAACATCGGTTTCAGCGGTTAATACTTCGGCAATTTTTTTGTATTCATCGGTTCTTAGTGGCGAGTTAAGCAATAGACGTAAACGTTGATTTTCAACTTTAAGTTGATCTAACAATAATAAATCAGCATTTTTTTCTCGAAGTTGCTCACGTAAAACTTTATTTTCAATTTGTAGTTTGTTGGTATCCACAAAGTTATCGGATACGGAGTCTAATACGGTGCGAGGGCTGTTTGCCAAATAGTATAAACCGCCAACAGCCGTTTCCATGACACTACGGGCTTTATTCATTGAGTTTTGCTCGTCAGCCAGAATGAGTACGATAGAGGCGAAAACGGCAAGCGTTAAACGGACACCTAAAGGCGGGGCTTTACCAAAAATCGGTTTCATTAAAGTACCTGAACTATTGATGGCTTAAAACAAAAGTGCGGTCACAAAAAACAACGTTTTTTGAGCGTTGGCTGTGTCAACGACCCTGACAGGGTGAGCAAACGAGCAGGCGAGTTTGGGAATAAAATCAACCGCACTTTTATTGAGGATGAATTAGAGTTCGTCACTAAAAATATCGCCGCCGTGCATATCGATCATTTCTAATGCTTCACCGCCCCCACGTGCTACGCAGGTAAGTGGATCTTCTGCGATGATAGCCGGTACGCCGGACTCACGTGAGAGTAAAATATCAATATTGCGTAGTAATGCGCCTCCTCCTGTCAACACCATACCACGCTCAAAAATATCAGCGGCATGTTCCGGCTGACATTCTTCAAGTGCGGTGCGCACCGCTGCAACAATGCCGTTTAGCGGTTGCTGAATGGCTTCTAATACATCACGAGAGGTTAATTTGAAAGAGCGTGGGGCACCTTCGGCGAGATTGTGTCCATGCACTTCCATTTCTTTAATTTCATCCCCTTCTTGAATATAAGCGGTACCGATTTCTTGTTTGATTCGCTCAGCTGTCGGTTCACCAATGACAGAACCAAAGGTTCGGCGAACATAGGAAATAATGGCTTCATCAAAACGGTCCCCGCCAATGCGCACAGAAGAAGAATAAACGATACCGTTTAAGGAAATCACCGCTACTTCTGTTGTTCCGCCACCAATATCAATGACCATTGATCCGACCGCAGTAGAAACCGGTAATTTGGCACCAATTGCTGCGGCCATAGGTTCTTCAATTAAATAGACA
This sequence comes from Rodentibacter rarus, assembly GCF_001998965.1. Taxonomy (GTDB): domain Bacteria; phylum Pseudomonadota; class Gammaproteobacteria; order Enterobacterales; family Pasteurellaceae; genus Rodentibacter; species Rodentibacter rarus. The sequence goes on along the minus strand of NZ_MLHJ01000042.1, from coordinate 18,126 downwards.
TCGCGAGCTCCCGCACCTAAAGCGGATTCTTTAATCGCACGACGTTCAACTTGCGTTGCGCCAGCCGGCACACAAACCAATACACGCGGACTTGGACGCATAAAGTTGCCACTGTGAACTTGCTTGATGAAATATTGCAACATTTTTTCCGTCACAGAGAAGTCGGCAATGACACCATCTTTCATTGGGCGGATTGCCATAATACTCTTCGGTGTACGCCCTAACATAAGTTTTGCGTCTTTTCCCACAGCAGCAATACTTTTTGATGACCCCATACGGTCTTGACGAATTGCAACCACAGAAGGCTCATCTAACACAATGCCTTGTCCTTTTACATAAATCAGGGTATTTGCCGTCCCTAAGTCAATGGAAAGATCATTTGAAAATAAACCGCGTATTTTTTTAAATAACATAATAATTCCGTTGTTTAAATTGATTGAAAATTAGCCCGATTTTGAGCGCGAAAAAATTGTGCTAAATGTATCAAAAAATCGCTAGAGATAACAGTATTTTTATAGGGGGAAGGCATTTTGTTTTTGTCAGCATCGAAAAGATTTTTGGTTGAACCAAGGACAAAGTAGAGACGTTTTGCCATCCCAAAAGGCAATTTAGCCTTTGGAAAGCGGTAAAATATGAATTGTCGTATTTTGAGATGATTTTGAAAAAGTACTGAAATAAAGAAGAAACAAAAAATCATAAACCAAAATAAAAACGGAAACCTTCGGTTTCCGTCCTTCATCGCAAAATTTAGCTGAATGTTAGCCGCACTTAGAGATCAAAATGTTGAATTAAATCAATATGTAAACGAACATCAACATTTCCATGAGTGGCATTTGAGTAAGGGCAAACCTCATGAGCTCGAGTAATCAATTTGCGTGCTTCTTCTTCACTTAAGCCTGCCACGGTAATGGTAATGTCCAAATCGAGTCCGAATGCACCATCTGCTTTTTGTCCAATACCTACACTGACGGTTGTCGAAGATTGTGTTGGTTTCAATCCCAGTATTGGGGCAACATAGTTCATTGCACTATCAAAACAAGCGGCATATCCCATAGCGAAAAGTTGTTCGGGGTTTGTACCCTGCTTACCGCTTTCATTTTGAAATCCAACTAAATCAAAACCGATTGAACCATCATCGACTTGCGTATGTCCATCACGACCGCCTGTTGCGGTGGCGGAAGTTTGATAGAAAATTTTCATTTTTATTTTCTCCATTAAGTGATTTAAGGTGGAGATATTCTATTGAATTTCGTTTTTTAGTCATATAACATTTCTACAAAATTCTTGCCTATTTCTATAAAATTATGATGTTTTCAAAATTATTTGTTCAGCGACTTTTAAACGTGATCCCCCATAACAAAACTTATTTTTCGCCTATCAACGGTTTGATTATTCGTCATTCTCATCAGCCTTTTTGTTACGAAGGACTGATTCAGGAACCCAGTATCTGCATTGTCTTAAATGGCGAACGGTATATTCAACTTGGCGATCAAGCGTATCAATTTGATCATCAACATTATATGTTTTGCCCGGTGAATGTGCCAATGCGAGGAGAAATTAAAGTGGCGACACCTCAAAATCCTTTTTTGGTGGTGTCGATGAAAATAGATATTTCAATGATACAAAAAATTCTCTTAGAACAGACCGCACTTTTAACATTTAAAAGTGAAAAGAGAGAAGGGTTTGGACGATGGAAACTTGATGAAAACTTAGCGCAGGCATTTGAACGGCTTTTACTCTTGCACGAAAATCTAAATGATGTTCCTTTTCTTGCACCTTTAATTCAACAAGAAATTTATTATCGCTTGCTCACCGGTGAACAAGGTGAAAAGCTTAGACAAATGGTAAGTGTTGATTCAAATACCTATAAAATTTCACAGGCGACGGATTACCTACGCCAGCATTTTTGTGAACCTATAATGATTGATACGCTTGCAACATTTTGTGGTATGTCGATTTCGGGATTTCATCAGCATTTCAAAAAATTGACGACTATGTCTCCGTTACAATATCAAAAATCTTTACGTTTAATGGAAGCCAAGCGGTTAATTTCACAAGAACATTATTCTGCAAGCCAAGCGGCATTTCGGGTGGGCTATGAAAGCGCAAGCCAATTTAGTCGAGAATACAAGCGAATGTTTGGCTGTTGCCCTAAAGATGAAATCAAAAGGTCGTGAAGGAGGGAGAATATTTCTCCCTCTTCCTACATTATATAGAAATTATATGGAACGCTCGGGTTGATCTTCTCCACTCAATCGCCATTCACCTTGTGGTAAAATATCCAGTTGTTGTGAATGGAAGGATTTCAGTGTGGAGCGGTGTCCTACACTAATGATCGTCATTTGAGGCAGTTCGGCTTTTAATAGGCGATACATGGCTTCTTCTAACCCTTCATCCAGACTGGCGGTGGCTTCATCTAAAAAGGCCACTTTAGGCTTATGCAATAATAATCGGGCAAATGCCAAACGCTGTTGTTCTCCAAGGGAAAGAATACGCGTCCAATCTTGCGTTTGGGTTAAGCGCTCTGCTAGATGACCCAGAAAGACTTGTCGTAACATCTCTTCTGCCAAAGTGCGGTCGATTTCTGCTTCGTTTTTAGGATAAGCCAAGGCAGTGAGCAAACTGCCTTGTGGTAAATAGGGTTTTTGTGAGAGAAACAGTGCTTCTTGAGGACAATAAATTTTACCTAAAGAAAAAGACCAAAGCCCGGCGGCAGTACGCAATAGCGTGGTTTTTCCCACGCCTGAATTTCCTTGAATTAACAGACTTGAACCCACCGGTAAGCGGAGGTTGAGATCTTCAATGAGCGTTTTCCCGAAAGGGTTTTTAATGCTTAAATGCTCGAAAATCACCTCATTTTCAGCAGGGTAAATGGCGGTTTGAGATTCTCGGTTTGCCATATCAATGGCATAAGTAAAGCCGGTTAAACGGTCGAGGGTCGCTTTATAACCGGCGAAGTTATCATAGGTGTTACGGAAGAAAGATAAATTGGCATGCAATTTGCCAAACACCTGTAATGTTTGCATTAAATCGCCCAGTTTGATTTGTTTTTCAAAATAGCGTCCCACTTGAATTAACAGAGGAAAGACCACAGAGGTTTGGCTAACAATTAAATTGAACCCTGAGAATTTTAACATTCTAAATACAATGTCCCACATATTGCCGATAACGGCACGGAATTGGCGATAAAGTTGATGATGTTCCACTTTTTCGCCGGCATAAAATGCGATGCTCTCGGCATATTCTTTAATGCGAATGAGGGAATAACGATAGTTTGCGTTTAATCGTTCATTGGCAAAATTGAGGTGGATTAATGGTCGCCCGAGCCAAAATGCCATTAATGTGGTTAAGATGACATAGGCAAATACTAAAAAGACCATCATATGTGGGATGTTCACACCGAGTATCACCATGGGGCCTGCCAGTCCCCACAATAAAATAGTGTAAGAAATCATAGAGGTGACAGCATCAATAACGCCCGTGCTTAATGAAAGGGTTGTTTTGACATAGGATTGGATGTCTTGTTGGATCCGTTGATCCGGATTATCCAAATTCGCAGATAAATATTGCGTTTTATAATAGGCACGGTTTGCCATCCATTTTTCCACCAACTCATCATTTAGCCAAGTAATCCAATCAATCACAAAACGTTGTTCAATGTAATAGCTGACTAAAGAGGTGGAAACGGCACTGGCTGCAATCACGCAAAACAAGCCCATTTGTTGCCAAAAAACCGGTTCATTAAATTCTTGTAGCGAGGTGTACATATTGTTGTACCATTCGGAATGTATTAAACCGAGGCGAACACTCACCAAAGTAAATGCGACAATCAGCAGGAAAAGCAATAAAGGTTTAAGACTTCGTTTCGGGGAAAGATAGCCACCGGCGAATAGCCAAAATTGTTTTCCCCAATGGGTGAAACGTACCAGCAGAAAAATGCTAAAACTAAACACAACAGCGGTAATTGTCAGGGTTTTCAATATCCATAGGAGTGAAGTGATCGCTTCTTGTCCGTAATCCATAAATGCATCCGAAAAAAATAAAAGTGCGGTCATTTTAGGCAGTGTTTATGATTAAGCAAGAAAAATGTGATTAAGTTATCATTTTTTGAGTTTGATTAAGTTTTCAAAAAATCAAGTTGTTATAATCCGTTATAGGTAAATTTAATTTATGAGGTCACAATGAGTGAAATTGCAATCACGATTAGTCTCCTTGCCCTTGTTGCGGTTATTGGTTTGTGGATTGGGCATTGGAAGATTAAAGGGGTCGGTTTAGGAATCGGCGGGGTATTATTTGGCGGTATTATTGTTGCGCACTTTACCAATCAGTACGGTTTGCAACTTAATGAGCATACCTTGCATTTTGTGCAAGAGTTCGGTTTGATTTTATTTGTTTATACTATCGGGATTCAGGTCGGTCCCGGCTTTTTTGCTTCTTTACGCCAATCGGGCTTAAAGCTCAATGGACTTGCTATTTTAATTGTTATTATTGGATCGTTGTCTGTTTTTGTGTTGCATAAAGCGGCGGATGTGCCTTTAGATATTGTCTTGGGGATTTATTCCGGGGCGGTTACAAATACGCCATCTTTAGGGGCGGGACAGCAAATTTTGAGTGAATTGGGTATGCCGCAGGCCACAGCGACAATGGGGATTGCCTATGCGATGGCATACCCTTTCGGGATTTGTGGGATTTTGCTTGCAATGTGGTTAATTCGTTTGTTTTTTAGAATTAAAATTGATGAAGAAGCTCAGCGTTTCAATAAGGAAAGTGGGCAAGATAAAGAAAGTTTGCATACAATTTCAGTAAAAGTGATTAATCGTAATTTAGATGGGATTACGTTAATTGAAATTCCGGGATTTGATGATGAAGATGTGGTTTGTTCCCGTTTAATACGCGGAGAAAGTACCATCGTCCCTAAAGCGGATACGGAAATTCACCTTGATGATATCTTGCATTTGGTTGGTGATGGACAAGGATTAAAAAAGATGCGCCTTGTGATTGGCGATGAAGTTGATGTACCGGTTCTTTCCAGCGGTGGAGAAATTCGGGCTGAACGGGTGGTTGTGACTAATGAGAAAGTGCTAGGCAAAAAAATTCGTACGCTTCAGATTCATCAAAAATATGGCGTGGTCATTTCCCGTCTGAATCGTGCCGGTGTGGAATTGGTGCCAAGTGGGAATACTTCTCTCCAATTTGGTGATGTGTTGCATATGGTGGGACGTACGGATGTGTTGGACAAGGCCATTTCTATTATTGGTAATGCGCAACAGAAACTTCTGCAAGTGCAGATGTTACCGGTGTTTTTGGGGATAGGTCTGGGGGTTTTACTAGGCTCTATTCCTTTTTATATTCCCGGCTTTCCTGTTGCGCTTAAATTGGGTTTAGCGGGAGGGCCTCTTGTGGTGGCGTTAATCCTTGCGAGAATCGGGAGTATTGGAAAACTTTATTGGTTTATGCCACCCAGTGCAAACCTTGCCTTGCGTGAAATAGGTATCGTACTTTTCCTTGCCGTGGTGGGGTTAAAATCTGGGGGGAATTTTGTGGATACTCTAGTGAATGGCGCAGGGCTTGAGTGGATGGGATATGGGATGTTTATCACCTTCGTCCCATTAATGATTGTTGGGATTCTTGCCCGCCTCTATGCCAAATTGAATTATCTCAGTATTTGTGGGTTACTTGCCGGCTCAATGACTGATCCGCCAGCCCTTGCCTTTGCGAATGAAATAAAAGAAGACAATGGGGCTGCTTCACTTTCTTATGCCACGGTGTATCCGTTAGTGATGTTTTTAAGGATTATCTCACCGCAGTTATTAGCGGTATTACTTTGGGTGGCTTAGCGAGACAAGGAACTTTTTTTCTAAGATAGAGATAATGTTGAGTCAACTTAAATTGGTGTGGAGGTTTAGTGATTTTAAGCGAGTCACTTTCAACACAGGGTTGGCAGCGCCTCCCTTGGCGAGGGAGGCAGAGGGAGGGTTCAAAAGTCGTGATACTTCCTAGGCAAAATGCCGGTTTATGATCGCTATTTAGGGGATTTGAGAAAAGATAGGCAAGGATTCGCTGTTGGAAAGAAAAATCCCCCACCTAGGGTGGGGGATAATGTTAATGATGAATATGGCGTTTCATTGCCTCAGCAACGAGTTCTGCCTCCGGACCTAGAATCACTTGTAACCCGTCATTTCCTATTTTGATATTGCCTTTTGAGCCAAGAGATCTAAGTTGTACTTCATTGATATTGTTGTGATCAACTAAGGTAAGGCGTAATCGAGTGATACAGGCATCAATATGTTTGAAGTTTTCTTTCCCACCTAAGGCATCAATAAATTTGATCGCCGTTTCTTCACGAGAAGTGTTTTCTGCTACGGCCGTTTCTTCCTGTGTTTCTTCTTGATCTTCACGTCCAAGGGTTTTTAGGTTGAATACCTTGATTGCGGCACGGAATATCACATAGTAAATAGCAAAGAAAACTACGCCTTGTACAATGAGCATATACCAATTCACCGCAAGTGGATTACGAGAAGAAAGCACCATATCCACTAATCCGGCACTGAAACCAAAGCCTGCAATCCAGTGCATACTTGCTGCAATAAATACGGAAAGACCGGTTAAAAGTGCGTGAATGACATAAAGAATTGGGGCGACGAACATAAATGAAAATTCAAGTGGCTCGGTAATCCCAGTGAAGAAGGAAGCAAAGGCTGCGGCTAACATAATGGAAGCGACTTTGGCTTTTTGGCCTGGTTTGGCACTGTGATAAATTGCCAAGGCTGCACCCGGTAAACCAAACATCATCACCGGGAAGAAGCCTGCTTGATACATACCGGTTACCCCGACAGTTGCGGTGCCTTCAGCAAGGGATTTTGCCCCACCGAGGAAATTTGGAATATCGTTAATTCCCGCCACATCAAACCAGAATACGGAGTTTAAGGCATGGTGTAAGCCTACGGAAATGAGCAAGCGGTTAAAGAAACCATAAATGCCTGCACCAACTGCGCCTAAATCTTTGATTGACTCTCCGAAAGAAACAAGCCCGTTAAAAATAGGCGGCCAAACGTAGAGAAGAAGGAAAGAAAGGGCGATCATCACAAAGGCCACCACAATGGGAACGAGGCGTTTTCCACTAAAGAACGACAGGGCTTTAGGTAATTCCACCTGATAAAAACGATTATAAAGTTCGGCAGAAATGACACCAATTAAGATCCCAATAAATTGGTTGTTAATTTTGCCAAAAGCGGCAGGGACTTGGCTTGGGTCAATATGTTGCAATTGTGCGACACCGCCCGGTGAAAGCAATGTGGTTACCACATAAAACCCCACCAAGCCGGAAAGGGCTGCGGAACCGTGCTTGTCTTTGGATAAACCAAAAGCCACCCCAACAGCGAATAATAAGCCCATATTATCAATAATCGCCGCCCCTGATTTGATTAATAAGGCGGCTAATTGACTATTAGTCCCCCAACCATCGGGGTCGATCCAATAACCGATCCCCATTAATAGTGCGGCGGCAGGCAAGGCGGCAACAGGAACCATCAATGCCTGTCCGATTTTTTGTGCATAGCTTAGAACACTCATAAATACTCCTTAGATTTTTTATTCACCGATTGTAAAGGTGCTGTTCACAAGCGGTCGTTTATCTTTATTTGTGGTTATTCCACGGTTAATTTCTTACCGTCATAGCTTAACGTTTTCACCGAGGTTAAGGCTTTTCCACCGTCGGTTTCACCACCAATTAACAGCACTTTATTATCATAAGAAACGGATAATCCATAGCCGATATTCATTGGTAGCTCGCCAATAATACGCCATTTTCCATTATTAAAGGTATAAATTTCCTTATGCCATGCTTTGCTTAACCCTTTGTGAGCGTGCAACATACCTTCTTTAAATTGTTTAACCGATCCCGGGAAGTTTGCGCCTCCGGTGACTAAATAATACCCATGGCTATAACCTGCCATTGCACCGGCTAAACCATCTTGGCTTTTTCCTTCAGGGGCCGGTAAATCAGGTAGATTTTTCCATTGCACACCTTTGGCGGTGAATTGCCCTTGGTGGGTTTCTGCGGTGCGAAGTCCGGGTTTGATTTCTCCATTCACCACCATTAAATCTTTGCCTTGAATGGTAAATGCGGCACCGGCCCGACCGGAAAATGGCAGCCGACCTTCATTACGCCATTGATTGGTTGAAGGCTGATAGCTTAATAATTCCGTGGTAAAGAAATAATCTTCTGGGCGTTGATTGAAATAGGCGGCGGCGATGGCTTCTTTTTTCATTTTATCTTCGCCGGCAGCCACCGTATCTTGGAAGAAACCATTAAAGAGAGCAAGATTGGAGCCACCGACAATGTAAACCTTATCGCCATATGATGCACCGGATGAACCCACTAAACCTCGTGGAGAACGGGTTGGCAATTTTGTCCAAGTATTATCCGTTGGATTATACTGGTAGGCATCGTTTACTAATTGAAGCTCACCTTTTTCATTTTTTTGCAAGCCACCAAAGACATAAAGTTTTCCTGCTACTGCGGCTGCAACGGGCTGATTGCGTTCCCCACCCGGGAAGGTAGCAATCTCTTGCCATTGGGCGGCAGGGTCTTTTAGATTGAGGGAATAGAATTTATCGCCACCGGAACCTAATCCCACATAAACGGTATCACCGATTAACGCACCGGCTCCGCTTTTAATGCCCACAGGCAGATCCGGATAAGCCTGAGCGTTTGCAGAAAAAGTGAGGGCGGCAAAAAGTGCTGTGCATAATGCTGTTTTTGTTCGTTTCATCATAAACCTCATTTTGGTTAATGTTAGGGGGGCTATTCATAAAACAGCATTGAATAGCGTGTGATTTCAAGTGCGGTCAAAAATGAGAGTATTTTTAACCGCACTTTGGATTATCTCTCCTTTACGGAATCAACAGATTTGGTATAAAGGTAATAATTTGTGGGAACACCGTAATTAAAACCAACATCGCAAAGATAGGGACTAAGAACGGTAATACCCCTTTGGTGACGGTAGATACCGACATATTGCCGACACGGGCGACCACAAAGAGCGCCATGCCCATTGGTGGCGTTAAAATACCGATCATCATATTTAACGTAGTCATCACCCCAAAGAATACGAGGTCGATATTAAATTGCATTGCAATGGGGATAAGCATTGGCAGTACTAAGAATTGCAATGCTAAAGCATCAATAAACATCCCCAAGAAGAGCAACAAGGCATTAATCATCACTAAGACCATTAACGGCGAATCCGCCACGGCAACAAATACATCGGCAATACGCATAGCCACTTGTTCACGGGCGATCATATCGCCGAAGAAGGTCACCGTCATAATCATTAACGCCACCACACCGGTAATTGCCATGGCTTCAACACAGCTGTTGAAAAGCATTTTTAGGGTGAGCTCTTTGTAAACAAATTTTCCTATGATTACAGAATAGGTTGCAGCGACCACCGCAGATTCTGTTGGGCTAAATAGCCCGGAGAAGATCCCACCAATAATTAATAATGGCGTTAAAATTGCCCAAAATGCGCTTTTAAATGCGGTGCAAAGCTGTTCTCTAGAGGCTTTTGGTGTGCTTGGATAACCCCGTTTTTTAGAGACATAATAATTCATCGCCATTAAAGCAATAGTGATCAATACACCCGGCACGAAACCGGCAATAAAGAGCTTGGCGATGGATTCGTTGGCAATCACACCATAAATGATCATCGCAATGCTTGGTGGCACTAAAGGACCGATAATACAAGAGGCAGCGGTGATCCCTCCGCAAATGTCATCATCATAGCCGGCATCACGCATGGCTTTAATTTCAAGTTGACCTAAACCGCCTGCATCAGCAAGGGCAGAGCCTGACATACCGGAGAACAATAAACTTGCGCCAATATTCACATGACCCATTCCACCGGTATAGTGCCCCAGCAAGGCTTTGGCAAAGTTAAAGATCCGTTCTGTGATTCCCCCTGTATTCATCAATATACCGGTGAGAATATAAAATGGCACGGCAAGTAATGGGAAACTATTTAGGCTATATACCAATTTATCTGAGGCTGCATTAACAACATTCCAGCGGGTCATCGTGAAATAGAGGAGGGTTGCAATGAACAGTGACCAACCCACAGGCACCCCTAAGAACATAATGACAAGCCACACAAGCAAGGCAACATAGACGGCACTTGAGCCTAATTTCACATAGTTGGTAAAACGTAGCACTTTAAACCAGTCGGGAGCGAGGAATAAAATCGTCAGTAAAATGACCGCACTTATGATGAAAAATGTGGCAGGTAAATAGCTTTTCCCTTCTTTAAAATTATGTGCTTGGGCTTGGAAAAAACGCACCATCATCAACACGGCGATGATAGGCAATGACGCAAAAATCCATTTTTCAGAAATGCCACCCAGAGCATCAATAGGGAAGGAAGCACTCATAAAATTCCGAATACCAAAGTGAATAAAAAAGAAAATACCGATAAAAATAATGAGTTGAACAAAGGTATTGGCAATTTTTTTGATTCGCTCGGGCATCAAATTCGTTAAGAAATCAATATAGACGTGTTCTTGTTTTCTGATTGCCACACTAATTCCGAGCATCCCAACATAAACAAAAAGGAGTTTTGCAAGTTCTTCACTCCAGATGAGTGGGGATTGAAAAACTTGTCGGGAAAGAATTTGGGCGATAAGAATACAAAAGATGACGAGAAATAAAACGCCACCAATCCATTCTTCAAGTTTGTTAGCAATTTTCATACTTCACTCCATGAAAGAAGACCAAAGGAAGCAAGATGAGATGAAGTGCGTCAAATCGTTGACGCACTTGGTATGATTATTTATTGATAGCTTCAATTTCTTTTAATGCCGCTTCCCCTTTGCTACCGGTTTGTTTTACAAACTCAGCGTAAAAGGGTTTCATTGCCTCTTTAAATGGGGTGAGATCCGGATGAGTGACGGTGACGCCTTGTTTCTCAAAGAACGTCACGAGATCTTTTTCACCCTCAACAAATAATTTCGTGTGGTATTTTGCCGCATTATCTGCTGCCTCTTTCACTACTTTTTGCAGATCTTCCGGTAAATCTTGGTAGGTTTCATTACTCACCAAATAAAGTTGATCGTTCAAAATATGATTGGTCATAGCTAAGAATTTCTGCACTTCATAGAACTTTTGCGCTTGCACAGTGGCTAATGGATTTTCTTGCCCATCCACAGAATTGGTTTGAAGGGCAAGATAGACTTCCGAAAAGGCCATTGGCGTTGGGGACGCACCAACATATTTAGCGTATGCCAAATTAGTGGCAGCGTTAGGTACGCGAAGTTTAAGCCCTTTCATATCCGCAATGCTATTAATGGCACGGTTTGAAGTGGTTTGACGTGTACCGTTATAGGCTTGCGATAATAATGTCACGCCTAATTCTTTGTTCATTTTTTGAATGAGATCTTGCCCAAATTGAGTGTTATACAGGGCTTTTTGTGCCACCTCGTAATTAGAAATGACATAAGGGAGGGCAAATACTGCTGCTTCAGGATAGAACAATTGGAAACGGGCAGATTCTGCAAAAGTAAAATCAAGGGCTCCGTCTTTCAATTGTTTTAACATTGCACGGTCATCACCCAACTGTGAACTTGGGTAAAGCGACACTTCAATTTTACCACCGGATTTTTCTTTCACCTCCTTGGCGAACATTTCTGCGGCTTTATATTCATTTGATGATGTGCCGGCATTCATACCAAATTTTAAATCATAATCTGCAGCAAAAACGGTGGAAGACAGACCAAAAGTCACAGCAGTGGCAAGAAAGAGTTTGGTTAATTTCATAATGTTGCTCCTGTTGAAAACTATCGGGGTGATAGTGTTGTGATGAGAAGAGATTTGGTAAAACGGTATCCAAAGTATTTTTCGCCTTCCATTCTAAGAGTAAAAAATATTTTTTTGAATAGATTATGGAGTTTTATTTCAAATTTGAGACATTGATCACATTTGAGAAAAAATACTTCAAAAATGAATTTAAAATGAAATATTGTTTCTATATAATGCTTACCAATGATAAAAAAAGTGAGACTTTAGCGATTTCGACTAAAGCCATTCACCCGAATAAAAACGAGGAGTCTCTATATGTCTAGACTGGCAAAAGAACAGATTTTCCAACAGCTTCAAAAGGGGTTAATTGCCTCTTGTCAACCCGTTGATGAGGGACCGATGGATAAGCCTGAAATTGTGGCAGCCATGGCGCAAGCCTCTGTGATTGGTGGAGCGGCAGGGATTCGTATTGAAGGGGTGGAAAATTTAAAAGCCACTCGAGCGGTCGTCAGAGTGCCGATTATTGGCATTGTAAAACGTGATTTACCGGATAGCCCCATTCGCATCACCCCTTTCTTGCAGGATATTGAAGACTTGGCGAGCGTGGGAGCGGACATTATCGCCGTGGATGGCACTCATCGCCCTCGCCCGGTTGATTTAGAAAGTGCGGTCAAAAAAATTCATGAATTAGGTTGTCTTGCTATGGCAGACTGTGCCAATTTGGAAGAAGGGCTACATTGTCAAAAACTCGGCTTTGATATTATCGGTAGCACAATGTCCGGCTATACCGGAGGAGAAGTGCCAAAAGAACCGGATTATCAATTGGTGAGGGATTTAAAAGCCGCAGGTTGTCGGGTGATGGCAGAGGGGCGTTATAATACGCCGGAGTTGGCGAAAACGGCGATAGAAATCGGTGCGGATTTTGTCACAGTGGGATCCGCCCTGACCCGCCTTGAACATATTGTCGGTTGGTTTGCCGATGCGGTGAAGTCCGCCAAATAAAATGGCATTTCCCGCAAAAGAGGGGAAATCTTATCCCATATAAAGGAGGGATGATGCATTGTTTAGCTTTAGATATTGGTGGAACGAAAATCGCTGCCGCCATTGTTGCGAATGGGGAAATTCATCAACGCCAACAAATTGCCACGCCACAGGAGAATGCGGCGCAGGCGTTGCAACAAGCCATTGCGCAATTATTGGCGGAGTATCAAAATCAGTTTGACTATGTTGCAGTCGCCTCTACCGGTATCATTAATCAAGGAATTTTGACCGCACTTAATCCTAAAAACTTGGGCGGACTTGCCGAGTTTCCATTAAAAGCAAGTATTGCCCGCCATACTTCCAAACCTGTTGGTTTATTAAATGATGTGCAGGCGGCAGCCTATGCGGAATATCAATTGCAAGATCGTAGTCAATTAGCCAATTTTGCCTTTATTACGGTGTCAACCGGGGTTGGCGGTGGATTGATTGTCGATCATCAATTACTCACAGAACCCAACGGCATTTCAGGGCATGTCGGTCATACCTTAGCCGATCCGAATGGTCCGTTGTGCGGTTGTGGGCGGCGTGGTTGTGTGGAGGCAATTGCCGCAGGTCGAGCCATTGAAGCGGTGGCATCGACTTGGAGCGATCCTTGTTCTCCGAAAGAAGTGTTTGAACGTTTTAGAAAAAATGATGAAAAAGCGACCGCACTTGTCGCAAATTCCGCACGGGCTATTGCCAATTTAGTGGCGGATTTAAAAATTGCCATGGATATGCAAAAAATCGTGATAGGCGGAAGTGTCGGTTTAGCAGAAGGCTATCTGTCTTTGGTGCAACGGTTTCTTGAGGAAATGCCACCTATTTATCGTTGCGAAATTGAAAGCGCCCGATTGGGACAAGATGCCGGTTTAGTGGGAGCTGCCCATTGGGTTAAGGATACATTACTTCGTCAGTCTCAAAAGGTGGGTCAGGGAGCCTGTTATGCCTAAAAGTGGAAATATTTTAAATACCATCAGCTCGCTTTATCAAAGCCTAACGAAAACAGAGAAAAAAATTGCCGACAGAATTTTAATGTCGCCGGATTTGGTGGTGCAGTGTCCACTTTCGGAAATTGCCGATCATTTAGAGGTGGGGGAAGCCACTTTTGTCCGTTTTTGTCGTTCTATTGGATTTAAAGGCTTTAGCGATTTTAAATTAGAACTCTCTATCGAACTCGCCACCAAGGATAATGGCGATAATCCTTTATTGGAAACGGATATTGAGCATACAGACAGTTCGTTACATATTGCTCAAAAATTACAAAGTGCGATTTCCAATGTCGTGAATGAAACCATTAATTTGCTGGATTTTAAACAGTTGGAAAATGCGGTTTCCGCTATCCGTCAGGCAAATCGTATTTTCTTATTTGGCGTGGGATCATCAGGGATCACGGCAGAAGAAGCAAAAAATAAATTGATGCGTATCGGTTTTCAAGTGGATGCCACAGGTAACAATCATTTTATGTATATGCAAGCGGCATTATTAACATCAAAAGATGTGGCGATTGGGATTAGTCATTCCGGTTATTCGCAAGAAACTGCTCATGCCTTAAATATTGCGAAAAAAAATGGGGCAACTACCGTGGCGATCACCCATAGTTTACGTTCACCCATTACCGATTCAGCGGATTTTGTTTTGGTAAACGGGAATAAGCAGGGCAAATTACAGGGAGATTCCATCGGGACCAAAATTGCCCAGCTTTTTGTCTTGGATTTAATTTATGCCTTGCTGGTGCAATCAGAGCAGGAACGAGCGGTGGAAACCAAGCAGAAAACCCTCAATGTGATTCTCGAACAACGTATAAAATAGGAGAAAATTATGCGTGATTTAAAAGGTATTTTTAGTGCGTTATTAGTGTCATTTAACGAAGACGGATCCATTAATGAGAAAGGATTACGTCAGATCATTCGTTATAATATCGACAAAATGAAAGTGGATGGTTTATATGTAGGCGGCTCTACCGGTGAAAACTTTATGCTTTCTACGGTAGAGAAAAAAGAAATTTTCCGCATTGCAAAAGATGAAGTGAAAGATCAAGTGGCATTGATTGCACAAGTGGGCAGTGTGAATTTACAAGAAGCCGTTGAATTAGGTCAATACGCCACCGAATTAGGTTATGACTGTTTATCTGCCGTTACACCTTTCTACTATAAATTCAGCTTTCCTGAGATCAAACATTATTACGACACCATTATTGAGAAAACCGGTAATAATATGATCGTCTATTCCATTCCATTTTTAACCGGGGTGAATATGGGGATTGAACAATTCGGTGAACTTTATAAAAACCCGAAAGTGCTGGGCGTGAAATTTACCGCAGGAGATTTTTATCTCTTAGAACGTTTGAAAAAGGCTTATCCAAATCACCTTATTTGGGCGGGGTTTGATGAAATGATGTTGCCGGCTGCAGCTTTAGGTGTTGATGGCGCAATTGGTTCGACATTTAATGTCAACGGTGTGCGTGCCCGTCAAATCTTTGAATTAACCCAAGCCGGTAAACTGCAAGATGCCCTTGCGATTCAACATATCACCAATGATTTGATTGAAGGCATTTTGGCTAACGGTTTATATTTAACCATTAAAGAATTGCTTAAATTGGAGGGCGTGGAGGCAGGCTATTGTCGTGAACCAATGACGGCAAAAGCAACGCCGGAACAACTTGCCAAAGCAAAAGAATTAAAGCAGAAATATTTATAAAAAATTGACCGCACTTAGTACAATCATTCTGTCGGAATTCATTTTCTCTAAGGTCGTGTAATGTGCTAAGTGCGGTCAAACGATAAGGAATTTATTATGCGTCTTATCCCTTTACAAACAAACGAACAAGTCAGCCGTTGGGCGGCCCGTCATATTGTTGATCGGATTAACCATTTTCAACCCTCAGCAGAACGCCCTTTTGTGCTAGGGCTACCCACCGGCAGTACGCCGTTAAAAACCTATCAAGAATTAATTCGACTTTATCAAGCAGGTGAAGTAAGTTTTAAATATGTCGTCACCTTTAACATGGACGAATATGTGGGTTTACCACAAGCTCACCCTGAAAGCTATCACAGCTTTATGCATAAAAACTTCTTTAATCACATTGATATTCAACCGCAAAATATTCATATTTTGAACGGTAATACAGACGATCACGATGAAGAATGTCGCCGTTATGAGGAAAAAATTAAATCTTACGGAAAAATCAATTTATTTATGGGCGGTGTGGGAAATGACGGGCATATCGCCTTTAATGAGCCGGCATCATCATTAAACTCCCGTACACGCATTAAAACCCTAACGCAAGATACGCTAATTGCCAATTCCCGTTTCTTTGATAATGATGTCAATCAAGTGCCGAAATATGCCTTAACCATTGGGGTAGGCACTTTATTGGATGCAGAAGAAGTGATGATTTTGGCGACCGGACACCAAAAAGCGCTTGCTGTGCAAGCTGCCGTGGAAGGAGCGGTGAACCATATGTGGACCGTCAGTGCATTGCAGCTACACCGCCACTTTATTTTGGTATGCGATGAAGCCGCACAGCAAGAATTAAAAGTGAAAACCGTAAAATATTTTAATGAATTGGAACAACGCGCTATTCATAGTGTGTTATCGTAGTTCACCATACCGCACGAAAGTGCGGTTGTTTTTTTGATGATTTTAGGAAGACAAAATGAAATATGCATTAGTGAATTCGGTGATTTACACCAAATACGAAGTATTACACAATTTTGCGGTGGTGATTAACGGGGAACTTATCGAAGCCGTTATACCGCAAAATGAACTTGAGGCAGGCATTAAAACTATTGATTTACAGGGCAATAATTTAACCGCCGGTTTTATTGATCTTCAACTCAATGGTTGTGGCGGTGTGATGTTTAACGATCAAACCACGGTGGAAACCTTAGAGATTATGCAAGCTACCAATTTAAAATCCGGCTGTACCAGTTTCCTCCCCACTTTTATTACCGCCCCGGACGAAGGCATTAAAAGAGCGGTAAACACCATGCGTGAATATTTAACCCAGCATAAAAACCAAGCACTCGGGTTACACATTGAAGGGCCTTATATTAGTGTGGAAAAAAAAGGCGTGCATCGCCCGGAATATATCCGTGAAATTTCCCCAGAAATGAAAGATTTTCTGTGTGAGAATGGCGATGTGATTACTAAGATCACCATTGCCGCAGAAAACCCGACTTCACAATATATTCCTGATTTTGTCAAAAGCGGTATTATTGTTTCTATTGGGCATTCTAATGCTGATTATGAAACTGCAAAATCTGCTTTTCGTAAAGGGGCAACCTTTGCCACTCATCTGCATAATGCGATGTCGCCCATCAGCTCCGGTAGAGCAATGGGGGTTGTGGGGGCTGTGTTAGATTCCGATATTTATACCGGTATTATTATCGATGGTGTGCATGTAGATTATGGCAATGTCCGAATCGACAAGAAAATTAAAGGCGATAAATTATGTATCGTTACCGATTCCATTGCTGCTGCAGGGGCAGGCCCGGAATTAGAAAGTTTTACCTTTGAAGGCAAAACCATTTATGTGAGAGAAGGGCGTTGTTATGATATTAACGGTACTATTGCAGGCGCTTCGATTACTATGATGGAATCCATCAAAAATGTGGTGGAATACGTGGAAATTCCCCTTGCCGAAGCGATTCGAATGAGTAACCTTTATCCGGCTCGAGCTATCGGCGTAGAGGATCGTTTGGGTTCGGTAGAAAAAGGCAAAATCGCCAATCTTGCCGTATTTACCCCAAATTATGAGGTGATCGGCACTGTTGTTAACGGAGTATGGAAAGAAAATTAACCAACCGGGTTTTTAGATAAGAAAAAATAAATAAGGCGAATTTTTTAATTCGCCTTCTGTTAATTTTGAGTGTTATCTTTTGATGTATCTATTTTTTTACCAATGACAAAAATACCGGCAATAGCAGCTAAAACGCTGATCATTACTGTTGCACCTAACCCCGCCTCTCCAGAGACAACGAGATAGAAACAAAAGGCAGCAACAATAATAACACTTAACATACCGAACCATAAGCCAAGATCTTTTTGTTTGCTAGCCCGCAAATTTAATAAATACCGTTCTTGTTTCGCTTCTTCTGCATATTTCATTACACGATCACCAAAATTGGGAATGTGTTTCGAATATTCTGCCACATCTCTTGCTGGAGGTAAGGGACCACGGTGTAAGGACATAGCTTGTTGTACAATAATTGTTTGAGCAGCTTCAGTATTTAAGACTTCAGTAAGCAGCTCGGGATCTTTAACGACTACATCTACAATTTCATGCTTATTTTCTGTATGGGGCTGTACTAGAT
>NZ_MLHJ01000041.1 GCF_001998965.1 Rodentibacter rarus | reverse complement strand
TCTGATTCGTTGTTAAAGAACAAAAAATGGTCGGCGAGATAGGATTTGAACCTACGACCCACTGGTCCCAAACCAGTTGCGCTACCAAGCTGCGCTACTCGCCGATTTCTATACTTCTCATATGGAGTATAAATAGATGGGGTGGCTAATGGGACTTGAACCCACGACAACCGGAATCACAATCCGGGGCTCTACCAACTGAGCTATAGCCACCATTGAAATAATGCATTGACTCTGGCGCGCTCGACAAGATTCGAACTTGCGACCTTTGGCTCCGGAGGCCAACGCTCTATCCAACTGAGCTACGAACGCGTACTGCGTCGTTGCGGGGCGTATATTAATGATTTCAATATACCTTGTCTAGCACTTTTTTTTAATTTTTTTCGTGAAAGACAATTTTTTATTCAATTTGAATAGATTTTGTAAATTTTTCGTTCACTTTAAAAACGTTCTACTATTATTTATGAACTATATAACTAGTACACTTTTGCTTTTCTCGCTCTCCGTTTCATCCGTCGTACAAAACGCGTAATTCGCCATGCTCTTGTAATGGAATAAACATAAAGGAAAAACAGGATAAAAAATCCAATAAACATCACCCATTCATTGATGTAGTAAACTTCACCTAAAATACCAATCGTTGCACAAATCGCAGACATTAAGGTAATTAAGAGAAAGGCTTGGCGTGACGTTAAACCGGCCCGCACCATTAAATGATGCACATGTAAACGATCCGGTCGAAATGGACTTTTTCCTTTTCTTAAACGACGGTAAATAATCGCCACCATATCAATTAATGGAATCGCAATGATCCAAAGAGCGGTAACCGGATTCATTGGGTGTCCTTTGCCTTGCGTACTGAGCAATAAAATCCAAATGATCGTAAAGCCTACCAACGTACTGCCTGCATCGCCCATAAACACTTTATATTTAGGGCCAAATGGGATACCGAGATTTAACATTAAGTAAGGCAACATTGCGGCGATAAGTGCGAAACTCCAATGCGCCATATCCATTTGCCCGTCACGAAACATTAAAATTCCGATAGCCGCAAAGGAAACACAAGATAATCCGCCAAGTAGCCCATCAATCCCATCAATCATGTTAAAAGCATTAATAATCGCAATCGTGGCAAAAACGGTAATCACCAATCCGATAGACCCCAGGGTTAATTGGAAAGGGCCTAAGATCTGTCCGAAATGATCAAGATAAACATTCCCAAGATCGATCATTAAAATAGCCAGTACCGCTTGAATTCCTGCCCGCAAGAAAGGGCTAATATCAAAGCGGTCATCTAAAATCCCTATGACGAGGAGTACAAAAATACTAAATAGATATAAATAAGGAAGACGAAGTTGATCCCACTCCATTAAGTAATAGCACAGGTTTCCCATAAAAAGGGAAACACCGCCAATTAACGGGATAGCCCCTTGGTGACGTTTACGGTAATTCGGTTTATCCACCAACCCAATTTTATTCGCAATGGGGCGCATCACTATCAATGTTAAAAATGCGCCAAGAAAAGTAACAATGAGACTTAACATAAATCGACCTTTATCTTTTTTGCAAAGGATAACATAAGGAAAATTTAGCAAGAAAGATATTTTTAACAAAGCCTGTATTTTTCAGTACAATAGCCCCAATTTTTATCATTAAGGAAAAAACAATGGCAAATTCGACCGCACTTTTCTCTCGTGCACAACAAATTATTCCCGGTGGGGTCAATTCTCCCGTTCGAGCGTTCAAAGGCGTGGGGGGAACACCGGTATTTATTGAAAAAGCACAAGGGGCTTACATTTATGATACGGACAATAAACAATATATTGATTATGTGGGTTCTTGGGGGCCAATGATTTTAGGGCATAACCACCCAACTATTTTAAACGCCGTATTAAAAGCAGCAGAAAACGGATTGAGTTTCGGTGCCCCTACCCCCTCAGAAATCGATCTCGCCGAATTAGTTTGTGAATTGGTCCCCTCTATTGAAATGGTGAGAATGGTCAGTTCCGGTACTGAAGCCACCATGACAGCCATTCGTCTTGCCCGAGGCTATACCGGTCGTGACAAAATTTTGAAATTTGAAGGTTGCTATCATGGTCATTCAGATTCGCTTTTAGTCAAAGCAGGTTCCGGTGCGCTGACACTCGGTCAACCAAGCTCACCTGGCGTTCCTGAAGATTTCGCCAAACATACCTTGACTGCCGAATACAATAATTTAGATTCCGTTAAGCAGTTGTTTGAACAGTTCCCTGATAGCATCGCCTGTGTCATCATTGAGCCTGTTGCTGGCAATATGAACTGTATTCCGCCTAAAGCTGGTTTCTTGCAAGGATTGCGTGAACTTTGCGACAAATATGGCGCATTGTTCATTATTGATGAAGTGATGACCGGCTTCCGTGTTGCCCTTGCCGGTGCACAATCTTATTATGGGGTGACGCCGGATCTCACCACACTGGGTAAAATCATTGGCGGAGGAATGCCTGTGGGCGCGGTTGGGGGGAAAAAAGCGCTAATGGAATACCTTGCGCCAACCGGCCCGGTTTACCAAGCCGGTACCCTATCCGGTAACCCTATCGCTATGGCGGCAGGTCTAGCCTGTTTAAATGAATTAAAAAACGCAGGAAACGAAGAAAAACTCGCAGAAAAAACCGAAAAACTCTGTTTAGGTTTAAAAGCCTTGGCAAACAAACATCATGTGCCTTTGGTAGTGAATTATGTCGGTGGAATGTTCGGTATTTTCTTTACTGATCAAAAAGCCGTCACCTCTTATGCTGAGGTGATGAAATGCGATACAGAAAAATTTAATGCTTTCTTCCACAAAATGTTGGAGCAAGGTGTCTATCTTGCGCCTTCTGCATTTGAAGCCGGCTTTATGTCTTTAGCACATACTGATGAAGACATTGCCAAAACACTAGAAGCAGCGGATATCGCCTTCGCTTCCCTAAGCTAATCCCCCAAAGTGCGGTTGATTTCACCGCACTTTTTCTTATTTAATTTTTTGCTCAATCACCTGACGCAGTCTTTCCCGTTCTTGTAAGCTTAAGGCTTTATTTTCTTTATTTTTTAAGATAAAAAAATCTTCGGCTTTTTCGCCTACCGTTGTAATTTTAGCATTCAATAAATTTAATTGAAGATCATTAAAAATTTGACTAAGCGCAGCCAACAAACCCGGTTTATCCAACGCAATCAATTCCATTTCTGTCTGTTCTGTTTTATTTTCGTGTAAAAAACGTACATCGGTTTTCACCGTAAAATGTTGTAATTGACGATTTGAAGAAACAGGGGGCAGCAACGGTTTCTCACTTTGTAGTGCTTTAGTCAGTGCGCTTTCTAATTCACGGCGGCGATCAGCTTTCACTAAATCACCATTAAGTTCTGTAATAATAAAGCTATCGAATACATAGCCGTCTTGTGTAGTAATAATTTGCGCATCATGAATACTGAATTTTTTCGCCCCGATGGTGCTCACCACTTTATTAAATAAATGCGGTTGATCTTGGCAATAAATAAACGCTTCTGTTCCACCAAGAGAAAATTCATTGCTCACTTTCACCAACAATTCGCCTGAAAAATCCACCAACAATGCCGTATGTCCCGCAATTTGTTTAGGCGTATTACGCAGAAAATATTCCTCAGGACAACGTGCCCATAATAGGTGGACGGTTTTCTCGGAAATATCAGGCAATGAGGCTTGCAAAATTTGCCACGACAAACGGCGATTTTCTTCTGATTTTTCGGCATAATCCAGTAATTCCACCATGCCTTGGTTAAATTGTTGCTGAGTAAAATGATACAAAGAAGAGAACAGAGATCGTTTCCAACTATTCCAAAGCGTGCCGTTAGTGGCGCAAATATCGGCTACTGTAAGGCAAGTCAGATAATCCAGTCGCACTTGATTTTGGACTTCTTCTGCAAATCTCATCACCACTTCCGGATCATAAATATCACGCCGTTGTGCGGTAATGGACATCAGCAAATGTGCTTTCACCAACCAACTCAAGGTATCCGTTTCTCGGCGATCAAAACCGTGTAATTGAGCAAACTCCGCCACATCGATGGCACCAAGTTCGGCATGATCGCCTCCCCGCCCTTTCGCAATATCGTGAAATAACGCCGCCACATACAACAAAGTACGGTCAGAAAATTGGCTAAATAAACGATGGCAAAGAGGATGCTCGGCGGCATTTTCTTCTAATAAAAAACTTTCTAGTTTTAACATCACCCGCAGGGTATGCTCATCAACTGTATAAATATGAAACAGATCAAATTGCATTAATCCTTCAATGGCTTGCCATTGGGGAAGATAGGCTGTTAATACGCCATATTGATGCATTGGTACAAAGGCTCGGGAAATGGCATTTTTTTGATTCAATAAACGTAAAAATTTTTCCCGTGCTGCGGGAATTTCACACAATTTTTGTGGTAACCGTTCCAGTGCAAGACGTAATTTACGCAAGGTTTCGGAATGTACGGTGGCTTGTTCAAAGCGGGTTAAATAGAAAAATACATCAAGAATACGCTCAGGCTGTTCAAAAAATAAATTCGGCTGACGCAAGCATAAACGGTCATTAATCAGCTCAAAATCATCATCTAATTGATGAATAAAGACATCATAATGAGGGGATAAAAAATGTTCTCGGTAGTGTTGAATCAGAAGATTACTAATGAGAGAAATCCGTTGTAGCGACAAAAAAAACTGTTTCATCATTTTTTCTACGCCTTGATTTCCTTCCCCTTTGAAACCCAGTAATTCACTCACTTTGATCTGGCGATCAAATAACAATCGATTGTCATAGCGTTTCAAAATAAGATGTAAAGCAAACCGCACTTTAAATAAAAATGCCTGACTTTCTTGCAACTGCTGGTATTCTTGCGGATAAATAAAACCGCTTTGTAAAATGGCCTCTAAGGTTTGCGCCCCGGTATGACGCAGTGCCACCCAATACAATAAATGCAGATCCCGCAAACCACCCGGGCTATATTTAATGTCCGGTTCAAGATTATAGCTTGTGTTGTGATAACGCTGATAACGTTCGGTTTGCTCTTGCACTTTCGCCTTAAAAAAGGTTTCTTTTGACCAAAAATCATCTGCTTTTACCAATTCACAAAGTGCCTCAAAGTGCGGTCGGTTTCCGGCGAGAAATCGGGCTTCCAGCAAATTGGTGGCAATCGTAATTTCTTCCCGCCCTTCAGTCTCACATTGTGCCAAGGTGCGAACTGAATGACCGACCTCAAATCCGCAATCCCACAAGAACTGGATAAATTGACCGATTTTTTCTTCTACTTCGGTTGTCAAAGTTTGCGCAGTGAGCACTAAAAAATCCAAATCTGACAAAGGAAACATTTCCCGACGCCCATAGCCGCCCACGGCAATTAAAGAAATTTGCGGGTATTTATCCAACGCCATTTGGCTCCAGAGTTGTTTTAATAAGGCATCGTAAAAATTTGTGCGATTTTCAATCAATTCAAAAACCGAATATTGTGAAAAATGCGCAATTTCAAATTGCTTGAGATTTTCACGCTGAATTTTGACCGCACTTGGCGTTAAGGGCGAAGGAATATCAAAGGGGAAAAGCATCATGATCTTGTTAAAATTCCTTGACTAAGCATAGCGAAAAGCCCACCAAAGTGGGCTTTACAATAAATTAAACATTCACCATTATACGTTGAATTCGACCTTCACGAATTTCTTCGTCACGAATCGTCATCACTTCACAGCCGGTTTCTGTCACCACAATTTGATGCTCATATTGTGCAGAGTGGCTACGATCTTTGGTTTTCACCGTCCAACCATCTCCCATTACTCGCACTTCTTTTTTACCGGCGTTAATCATCGGTTCAATGGTAAACACCATACCCGGTTTTAAAATCACCCCACCGTCATCGGCATAATAATGCAATACTTGCGGATCACAATGGAATTCCGTACCGATACCATGTCCACAATATTCCCGCACCACGCTAAAACCTTGGCTTTCCGTATATTTTTGCACGGCTTTACCAATTTCATTTAAGCGAATACCCGGTTTCACGGTGCGTAACCCTACATAAAGGGCTTCTTGTGCGGCTTCCACCAGTTTCTGACTGCGAATATTGGTTTCCCCCCCCACAATATACATTTTTGAATTATCACCGAAATAGCCGTCTTTAATCACCGTCACATCAATGTTAACAATATCGCCGTTTTTCAGCACTTTATCTGAGCTTGGAATACCATGACAAACCACTTCATTAATAGAAATACAGGTCGCCTTAGGGAAACCATGATAATTTAAACAAGCAGGAATGACTTTTTGTTCATTGACCATATATTCGTGACAAATCCGATCAAGTTCACCCGTTGTTACCCCTGCTTTGACATGGGGTTCAATCATCACCAATACTTCCGAAGCCAATTGACAAGCCTCACGAAGTTTTACAATTTCTTCTTCAGTTCTTAATGGAATCGCCATTTTTTTCTCGCTGTTTGAACATAATAATGGAGCGAATTATAACATGATTTCCGTGAAAAATCTTGAATGCCTTAGTCGGTTATTGGATAATAGCCCAATTCAAATTTTAGGAAAGTGGAAAAGAATATGACTGATAATCTTGCCGTCCCTCTAACATTTACCGATGCGGCTGCCAATAAAGTAAAAAGTTTAATTAGTGAAGAAGAAAATAGTAATCTTAAACTGCGTGTCTATATCACCGGTGGCGGTTGCAGCGGTTTCCAATATGGTTTTACCTTTGATGAAAAGGTCAATGAAGGCGATTTGACGATTGAAAAATCCGGCGTTCAACTTGTCATTGATCCTATGAGCTTACAGTATTTAATCGGTGGCACAGTGGATTACACTGAAGGTTTGGAAGGCTCTCGTTTTATCGTCAACAATCCTAATGCCTCCAGCACCTGCGGTTGCGGTTCTTCTTTTAGTATTTAATATGGATTTTCAATTCACATCATATTTGGGCAATGTCAGCGTTAAATGTTCTATGGAACACATTGCCCTTGCTAATTGGTTTAATACGGAAGTGCGGTCAAATCCTCAGGCGATTTTGACCGCACTTTCTACTGCGCAACAATTAGTTGAAAATCAAGAA
Organism: Rodentibacter rarus; assembly: GCF_001998965.1. Lineage (GTDB taxonomy): Bacteria > Pseudomonadota > Gammaproteobacteria > Enterobacterales > Pasteurellaceae > Rodentibacter > Rodentibacter rarus. The sequence goes on along the minus strand of NZ_MLHJ01000041.1, from coordinate 3,706 downwards.
ACTCGTTTAATTGGTGCGGAATATACGCTCTTTTTAAATACCGATGAAGTGATAATCCGTGCCAATAATCTGATGATGGAATCCGATGAAATACAGGAAGAAGATTTCCATTATTATGATGAAGAAAGTATCGCTTTTTGTGGCACACCTGATTTTATCCATTTCCTTCAAGCCTACATTGATTTTATTGCATAGCCAGATGACAGCAAAAAGCAACGAACAAGAAAAAAGCCAAGAATCCAAACCAAGCAAGCGTTATGCCTGCAAAATGTTTTTACTTAAAGCAGGGTTCACCGCTGCTGTGTTGGCGATTTTTTACGGGGGCTATCTAGATTGGCAAATTCGCGCCAAAATGAATGGGCAAGTTTGGCGTTTGCCGGCTGAAGTCTATAGCCGAATTGAAAGCGTCAAAATCGCCGATGATCTCAGTTTTGATGAGGTCATTCAAATTCTATTGGACAATGAATATCGCCAAACCACCATGGTTGCCGCACCGGGCGATTTTAAATTAGAAGACAACACCATTGTCATTTTACGCCGTGCCTTCCCCTTCCCTGACAAACCGGAACCTCAACGGGTATTACGTTTACGTTTTACAGACAATAAATTAAGCCGCATTGAGGATCTGGTCAGCGTTCAAGCGGTGGATGAATTTCGTCTTGCCCCGAAATTGATTGCGATGTTGGAATCCGACAATGAAGATCGTCTTGCCATTCCTTTACAAAATTACCCCCGTTTGCTTATTGATGCCCTCATTTTAACGGAAGATCGCCGTTTTTATGACCATAACGGCATTAATCCTATTGGCATTACTCGGGCATTGATCGCCAATATTCGTGCCGGGCAAACGGTACAAGGTGGGAGTACATTAACCCAACAATTAGTGAAAAATCTTTTTTTATCCAGTGAACGCACCCTCGCCCGTAAAGTGAACGAAGCCCTTATGGCGCTTATTTTAGACTGGCGTTATGACAAAAATCGTATTTTAGAAACCTATCTTAACGAAATTTATCTTGGGCAAAACGGCGATACACAAATTCATGGCTTTGAACTTGCCAGCCAGTTTTATTTTGGCCGTTCGGTTCGTGAAATCAGCCTTGATCAAATTGCCTTACTTGTGGGCATGGTAAAAGGCCCTTCTCTTTATAATCCGTGGCGTAATCCGCAAAATGCCTTAAAACGCCGTAATGTCGTGCTAAAACTGATGCTCGATCACCAAATGATTGGTGATGAACTCTACGAATTACTCAGCAATCGCCCCCTTGGCGTTCAGGCGAAAGGACAAATTTCACGCAAATATCCCGCCTTTATTCAAACATTACGAGCCGATTTACGCCGTTTAGTGGGGGAACATAAAACCGCCAGCCTGCTCGGCGCACGCATTTTCTCCACCATGGATCTCAAACAACAGGAACAGTCGGAAAATGCGGTAGTCAATACAGTGTCTAAATTACAGGTGACAACGAAAAATCCGTATTTGGAAGGGGCGATGATTGTCGCAGATTATCGCAACGGTGAAATTCATGCTGTTGTGGGCGGATTACAAACCCAGTATGCCGGGTTTAATAGAGCCTTAATGTCCAAACGTCAAATTGGATCGTTGGTGAAACCTTCTATTTATTTGACCGCACTTTCCAATCCGGAGCAGTTCCGCCTCAATACACCGATTAATAATCAACCCATTACGATTAATGTAAAAGGCAGTCCGCCTTGGCAACCACGCAATTATGATCGCAAATATAGCGGCTCAGTGATGCTGATGGATGCCCTTGCCCGCTCCTTAAATATTCCAACGGTCAATATCGGTATGAAAGTGGGATTAACCCAGGTAATCGAAACACAAAAAGCAATGGGCTGGGACAATGTTGCCATCCCTAAAGTGCCGGCAATGTTGCTCGGCTCTTATGCGATTTCCCCTTATGATGTAACAAAACTTTACCAAACCATCGCCAACCAAGGGGGAAGGATAGATTTAACCACCGTAGGTAGCATTGCTGATCGTCAAGGTAACCTCATTTATCAGCATAAAAAAGAAGCGGAACAAGTCGTGCCGCAAGAAGCAGCATTCCAAACTTTATTCGCCATGCAACAAACAGTGGAGCGAGGCACAGCTCGAAGCCTGCAAAATGACTATGCCAACCTTCATTTAGCAGGCAAAACCGGCACAACAAATGATACACGGGATACTTGGTTTGTGGGGATTGACGGGCGAAATGTCAGCACCATTTGGCTAGGACGTGATGACAATGGGGAAACCAAACTGACCGGCGCTTCCGGTGCATTGCAAATTTATAAAGACTATCTCAACCGTGTTTACATTGAAAAATTAAAGCTCCAAAAACCGACTGCGATAAAATGGGTTGGCATTAATCAATACGGAAGTTGGGATTGTGGTAGCAACCGTACCATTCCGGTTTGGGCAAATAAAGGGCAAAGTTTTTGTAGCAACATCCCTGTTTCCGCCCCTGCCCCGACTTCGCAATCTAACAGCTCAAACGAACCCCGTGGCAGCCTATGGGATGTGTTAGATAAAGCACCAATTGAGGAAGCCAAACCTCAATAATCGGTAAGAATGAATATGAATTGGTAGAATTTATGCACGTATTTAATAATGGGTTATTTGTGCGCGGAATATTTGTTCCCGACCTATCTAAACCTAGTATTTTACTATTTTAGGAATAAATTCTTAGCCAAATCTTTCTTGAATTTCTAATATGAGTTTAGAGGCATTAAGCTCCAACGCTTCACAATATTTTATAAATTCCAACACATCTAATCTTCGATCTCCTGTCTCAATTTTTCCTACAAAATAAGATACCACGCCCATTTTTTCACATAATGCACGTTGAGAAAGCCCGAGAGCTTGTCTTTGAGAGATAAAAATTTCTCGCAGCCAAAGATGTTCACGAGAATGAATGGATAATCTTAGATTTTTCATTGCACCTATTTTAGGTACAAATTAGATTGAACCTGTTTTAGGTTTGAGATAGAATGCAATTGAACCTAAAATAGGTTCTTTAGGTATTAACTCACCATAGGAGGATTTATGGGATTTCTAGATGGACTTGGCAGTTTAGCAAAAGGAGCATTAAATTCACTTAATGAATATAATGCAGAAATACAAGCGCTAAAAGAAGAACTATCAGATAAATCAAGTAGCGAATTACGTAGCATTGTAAAGAATGATGATAGCTTTTTTTTCTCATTCAGAGAAAAAAAGAAAAATTGCGTATCTTATTTTAAAAGAGAGAGGTGAAGTATAAGTGTCAGGAACAATTAAACTACCACATAGTTGTCCCAAATGTGGCACTGTAGCACGAACTTCTAAAGAATTAGAAAAGGAATTCGGTTTTAGACAAACAACTCCATCAGGTATGACTAACCAAAGTTGGTGCAAAAAATGTAGGTCCTAAATTATTAGGTTTATTGATTTTTATATAAAAAATAAGTATCAAAATGGAGGTAATCACTATGTTTTTTAATTACAAAGATGATTTTGATAATTTCAAAAATTCTTCGATGATTGGAAAATTTGGATATGGTTTAAAAATCTTATCCAAAGGAGCTACCGACCTTGTAATTGGAACATCTGTCCAAGCTGCAAAGGATATTTTAGGTAATCCTAAAGCAACATCTGAACAAAGAGAAAAGGCTCAGAAATTTGTTGATAAATTTGATAAATATTAGGGGGCTGTACTAGATAACT
>NZ_MLHJ01000040.1 GCF_001998965.1 Rodentibacter rarus | reverse complement strand
GTGCTTTTGTACTCATAGTCAAACCTCTACGACTATTCTAATGTGAATGTATTGAACTGTCAGTAGAGGTTTAGATTTTCACATTAAATTTCTCACTCTATGTGTCCAAAACGAAAATTCCAGCTAAGTTTTTCTCATTTTTCTGTCTCTTTTTCAGGGCTACATCACTGTAAAACCCTATTCTATAAGCTTTTGAACTACTTAATTCTGCTTATTACAACTTACATACTAATTTCTCATTCTTGGTGGCTGGGGTCACCCAATAATATAAAAATTAAGTTGCACGACAGGTTACGAAAATCTAGTTATTTTTGATTTGTTGAGCTTGAAATTTAGTTAAGATCATTGGGTTATAAAACATCTTGAATCAATATTCATAGATATGTAAAAAAATTAAAAGAGTTAGATAGCTTTGTTGGTAAAAGTTGATCATTTGAACTAGCTGTTTAAATTGATGTTGTTAATACTTTGAAGCCAGAGGAGTCATTGACTCAACTATCTCAACAACTCGGTCAGGTTGAGTATCAAAAATTCCTGAATTAGAAACAGAAATTCTACTTTAGAAATAACCCCAGTCTACTTAAAATACCGGGATTATTTTTTATACTGAAACATCAGTACATTTGAACTTTATTTATTCCTATATTTATCTTAATTTATATATGGGGGATGTCGGATGGGGTTATACACCAAATCAAAAGTGCGGTCAGTTTTTGATCTGCCCCCAAAAAGTTAGACTCATTTAATTCAAGGACTGAGTTCTGTATTACACGGGGCTTAGTCCTTTTAGTTTTGCTTGAATCCGTTCATGATTATAGTCATGAATATATTCATGAATCGCTTTTTCAAGTTGCTCAAACGTTTCAAATCGATTGCCGTAATAACATTCCATTTTTAATCGGCAAAAAAGCTCTTCATCGCACCATTATCCAAGCAATTTCCCTTTCTCGACATACTTTTCCTAATCCCATTTTCCTTCAACAAACGTTGCTCCCCCTGCATTTGATATTGCCACCCTTGGTCTGAATGAAGAATGGGGGGGACCGTCCAATTTTAAAATCGCCTGCTACATCATTCCGGTAATCAGCCCAAAATTTGGGCTTGGTGCCAAGTCATAAGCGATAATTTCGCCATTACACAGGTCTTTAATTGGTGATAAATAAAGTTTGCCTTCAGCGCATTTAAACTCACTGACATCTGTTAGCCATTTCTCATTAGGTGCCGGAGCAACAAAATTACGCTGTGATTGATGCTCATCGTTTTTCTTAATGCTAATGTCATTCGAGGATAGCCATATTTACCGTCATTTTTGTGATAAACCCTCGTGACTTTTGCTTAATCGACACATTTTTATCGACTTTAGGTTTTAAGTAATAAAAGAAAACACTTCGTGCCAACCCAATTAAACGGAGTAACAACTCAAGTGGAAAGTGAATACGCAAGGATTTTATGATTTCTGCCTTTTCTCCATTTTTTGTTGGTTGTGTTCCTGCCACTTTTTTAAGATGGCATTCTCCGCTTCAAGCTCTAAAATTCGGTAGCACAAACGTTCTTCTGTTTTGGGCGGTGGCGGCATTTTAGGGTATTTGGATTTCATGATGGGACGATCTTTCGGTTTAGGTAATAAACCGTTTATACCTTATTTTCCAAAGGCTTTCACCCATTGGCTAATCACCCCAGGGTTGGGTATACCAAAATGGAGGTATTTCCTATAGAATAGTGTCCATTTTTAACGGCTTGTATGACGGTTAATTTAAATTCAGTAGAATAGATTTGTTTGAGGTTTAGTATCGTTAAGTCATTGATTCCAAAGTGATTAAATCGGATAATCCAACGATGTAATGCTTGGCGATTGAGATGAAATTGTTTGCGTGTCAGTGATCGATTTTTATTGTGTTGGAGATAAAATTCGAGAACTTGCTGTTTGAAAAGTGGGTTATATTTAGTCATAAAAAATCTGCACCTTAGTGAGTTGGACGATTAGTCCAAATTTTGGGGGCAGATTATTTTTTATTCGTTTTTATTTTAGCGTTTAACGACTTTAGCCTGTTTAATCATATTATCTGCCACTTCAAGAATGGTGATTTGCAAGCCTTCAATTTCACAAACCGTACCCTCATCAGGAATTTCCTCTAAGTGCTCAAGAATTAAGCCATTAAAAGTTCGGGCATCTTCGGTATCTAATTCCCAGCCAAACATTTTATTCAAATCACGTAGATTCGCTGATCCTTCAATGAGTATAGAACCGTCTGATTGTTGTATTACTTCTTCATCAATTGTTGGGGCTGTTGAAGTGGTAAAATCCCCCACGATTTCTTCTAAAATATCTTCTAAAGTGACTAAGCCTTTAATGTCGCCATATTCATCGACCACCAAACCAACACGCTCTTTATTAGCTCGGAAGTTCATTAATTGTGTTTTTAATGGCGTGCCTTCCGGAATGAAGTATACTTCATCCGCTGCTCGAATTAACGTTTCTTTGGTGAATTCATTTTTCTCCAGTAACAAACGAAAAGCCTCACGCACACGCAAAATACCCAGTACCTGTTCGTCTAAACTGCCTTTGTAAAGCACCACGCGGTTATGGGCGGCATGATTGAGTTGGCGCATAATCGCTTTCCATTCATCATCAATATCAATTCCGCCAATTTCATGGCGAGGAACCATAATGTCATCCACGGTTACCGTACCCATATCAAGAATGGAAAGCAACATTTGCGGATGTTGTTCGTCAGGGGTTGCCTCCCCTGCTTCGGTTACAATACTTCTTAGTTCTTCGTGGCTAATGATTTGCTTTTGCATATCCGGTTTTAGCCCCACTAATCGCATTAATGATTTGGTAAAAATATTCATCAACCAAACTAACGGATAAAAGATCTTCAAAAGAAAAGATAAAATGTGGCTCGAAAATAACCCCACTTTCTCAGGATACATCGCTGCAACAGTTTTGGGAAAAATTTCAGAAAACACCAACATAACAAAGGTTAATAACCCTGTTGCCATTGCGACACCGGCATCGCCATATAAACGCATTCCGATCATTGTTGCAATTGCAGAGGCGCTGATATTGACAAGATTATTGAAAATAAGAATAAAGCTTAACAAGGTATCGGGCTTTTCAAGCAATTTTTCCGCTTTTTTTGCCCCTCTATTATTTTGTTCGGCAAGAAAACGCAAGCGATATTTGTTCAGCGACAGTAATCCGGTTTCCGAACCGGAAAAATACGCAGATAAAACTAAACAGATAATGAGAATGATAAATAAAGTACTAAGGGGAATACTATCCAAGGGGTAATCCTTTTATTCGTTAATCATCATCCGTAAGTGATTGAAGGGTCAATATTTTCCTTGTTCATACTTACGGTCCAATAATAAAGGCGAATCCTTGTTCGCCCTAATTTTAAATTAATCGACTACCGAAATAAGCAATCGTGAGAAAAATGATACCTGAAATAGCATAAATAATCATCCTTTTTCCTCGCCATCCTAATCGCCAATGACCAAAAAGTGCAATCCCAAATATCAGCCAAGTTAAAAATGAAAAGCCGGCTTTATGGATATTTTCCGCAGTGACGCTGTTAATCGAATGATAAACACCGGAAATTAAGGTTAATGAGAGAAGAAATTCCCCCACCGAAAATAATTTGAAGAAATGGCGTTCAACGGTGATAAGCGATGGCATAACTGGTGAAAAACGTATTTTTTTCGCTTTCAAATGATGATCAATCCAACCAATTTGAATGGCATAAAGCATGGCAATAAAACAAACCGCATAGGTGAAAATGGATAAGCCGATATGAAATAACATGGCGGAGTCTTGATTTAACAACTGAATCATATGACTTGGCATAAAGGTGGCTAAAATTAAGTTCAAAATAGAGAAAGCAAAGACAATTGGCAATAAAAACCAAATGGAATTCACCATCAATATCGCCAAAGTAGCCAGTAGCGCAATGCTCACGCTCATCAATGAACCGATTTGCATAAGGGTGAAGGTATGATCTTCGGCTAAATTTTGTAAAGAGGGATATAAACCGGCGATATGAAAAACAACCGCCAAAAGTGCGGTCAAAAACAGCTGTGTTTTTTTAGGACGGGATTGAACATTATCAGTTGATGTCAACAAAGGGGCGATCATCAGCACGCTTATCAGATAAAACAAAATCGAAAATACGGCAAACCACATAATTTGAGCTTATTTGTTGAGAATGTTTCACATTTTAACGTTCTCATCCGCAATTCGCCATAAATTTATTTGAAATGATGAAAATCCCTTAAATTTCGGTATAATCACGCCAATTTTTGATGAAAAACAGGATGAATGATGTTTGAGAATTTATCGGATCGCCTTTCTAAAACCCTACGGAATATCACGGGAAAAGGCCGTTTAACGGAAGATAATATTAAAGAAACTTTGCGTGAAGTGCGCATGGCATTACTGGAAGCGGATGTGGCATTACCGGTGGTACGTGAATTTATCGCCAAAGTGAAAGAAAGCGCACTGGGCGAGGAAGTCAATAAAAGCCTCACACCGGGTCAAGAATTTTTAAAAATTGTTCAGCGTGAACTTGAAAAAGCCATGGGAGAAGCGAATGAAAGCTTAAATCTCGCCACGCAACCTCCTGCGGTCATTTTAATGGCGGGTTTACAAGGTGCGGGGAAAACCACCAGCGTGGGAAAATTGGCAAAATTCTTGCGTGAACGTCATAAAAAGAAAGTGTTGGTGGTTTCTGCTGATGTGTACCGCCCTGCGGCGATCAAACAATTGGAAACCTTGGCACAATCTGTGGGCGTAGATTGCTTCCCATCAGATATCAAACAACATCCGGTGGAGATTGCCAAAGCCGCCCTAGCTGAAGCCAAGCTTAAATTCTACGATGTGTTGATTGTGGATACGGCGGGTCGGCTACATGTGGATGGCGAAATGATGGATGAAATCAAGAAAATCCACAGCGCATTAAATCCTATCGAAACCCTCTTTACCGTTGATTCTATGATAGGGCAAGATGCGGCGAATACAGCGAAAGCCTTTAATGAAGCGCTACCACTCACTGGGGTCATTCTTACCAAAGTCGATGGTGATGCCCGTGGCGGTGCGGCGTTGTCTATTCGCCAAATCACAGGCAAGCCCATAAAATTCCTTGGTGTCGGCGAAAAAACCGATGCCCTTGAACCTTTCCATCCGGATCGTGTTGCCTCCCGTATTTTAGGTATGGGTGATGTGCTTTCCCTGATCGAAGATCTCGAACGTTCGGTAGATCGTGAAAAAGCGGAAAAAATGGCACAAAAATTCAAAAAAGGCGATGCCTTTACTTTGGATGATTTCCGTGAACAATTAATTGAAATGAAAAAAATGGGCGGAATGATGTCCATGTTAGAAAAACTCCCGGGTGTGAAAAATTTACCTGAGCACGTCAAAAACCAAGTGGATGATAAAATGTTCATCAAAATGGAAGCCATTATTAATTCCATGACATTAAAAGAGCGGGCAAATCCTGACATTATCAAAGGCTCCCGTCGCCGCCGTATTGCATTGGGTTCCGGCACACAAGTGCAAGATGTGAACAAATTGCTCAAACAATTTGATGAAATGCAACGTATGATGAAAAAAATGCGTAAAGGCGGTATGTCGAAAATGATGCGGGGTATGCAAGGACTAATGGGTGGCGGTCTAGGCGGTCTCGGTGGCTTAGGGGGAATGTTTAGACGTTAAGAGCAAGTTATAAATGCGGTAAAGATGGTTGCTCTATCCAAAATTGGACTAAATGTAAACTGATCAAGGTGTAGATTTTTATAACTTAAGCACAACTCAATTTTTAAACAACAAGCCATCGAATTTTATCTATAAAATGATAAAAAACCGCTCGCTGACACATAAACATTTTCAGTTCAAAAGGAGAACATTAGGTTGTTGGATTGCTCTCTTTAACTATTTAGCATCAAGGGAGCTATATTAGAACATATAAACCTACTCATCTGGATTTAAATTTACTGTTATACAAGGGACAAGCTCCCTATGGAAACTTGCTCCCTATTCAATAATTGATAAGGAGCAATCCGTGATTGTCAATGATCTTCCAA
>NZ_MLHJ01000004.1 GCF_001998965.1 Rodentibacter rarus | reverse complement strand
TTTTATAACGGACACACGCAGTGTGTCCCTACGTTCTGTTAAAATTTCTATTTTTGTGCATTTGCTACATAATACCGTAAAATTTAGTAAAAATGACCGCACTTTTCTGCGATGTTTATATACAGAATGAAAAGTAAAAAACCTGTGTTGATCTCATCAACACAGGTTTATTTAGGGTGAGTTATTGTGATTATTTCGATCCTGCCGAAAATTCAAATCCCCAATCGTAATATTGGCTGCATTCTGCGTGTCCGTTAAAGAAATTGATTTCTTTACGAATGGCCATTTGTGAGCCAAAGAAATCAATGGCGGCAATAGCGCAGAAAGTGCGGTGATCACGTTGCTTGCCCATTTCAACCACAATTTCAGGCTGATTTGGGACTTTTACTGTCACCACCGCATCAGATTGTGCCCAGTTAGCTACGCCCTCATAAATAAAGCAGTACACTACTAAACGGCGTAAATCTTGAATGCCTTTTGGGTTGACTAAGATATTTTCCCCCCCTTCACTACTACCACTGCGATCATCACCACAATGCCACACCCACGGAAAATCGGTATAACGTCCTTGACGGCTTAATTGATTACGCGCACCACCACGCCCTTTAGAGAATTGTAAACCGTCAATCATTCCTGCTGTGCCGTCATTGAGTTCCCAATAGATGCCTAAATCCAAATCAATTTCTTTATTACCACCAAATAGACCGGAAAAGAAACCGCCTTTTTTCTGTTGCGACCAATTTAAGTTGATCGTAATTTGTTGATCAGAGGCTTTGGAGAGATCAATCTTGTGGCTATCGCCTTGTTTCTCTAAGGTAATTTTACTTAATGAGATTGTCATTTTATTTTCCTACCCTACGTTTACACCATATTGTTGGCAAAGTGCAAATAATCCACCTGAATAGCCTTGCCCAATAGCACGAAATTTCCATTCACCGTTATGACGATAAATTTCGCCGAAAACCATTGCGGTTTCTGTACTGTAATCCTCCGATAAGTCAAAACGAACCACTTCTTCATTCGTATCGTTATTCACTAAACGAACAAAAGCGTTACTTACTTGCCCAAAGTTTTGACGGCGAGCTTCTGCTTCGTGAATGGTGACGGTAATAAAGAGTGATTTAATATCACCTTGAATCTGATCGAGTTTTACGAGCACGCTTTCATCATCACCACTACCATTTCCGGTTAAATTATCACCGGTATGCTCAACACCACCACAAGGTGAGCGCAATTGGTTATAGAAAATAAAATAACTATCTGAAGGCACTTTGCCATTTTCAGCTGTCATAAAAATGCTGGCATCTAAATCGAAATCCTGCCCATCAGTAGAGCGAGAATCCCAACCTAAACCAACCAATACATTTTTTAAACTTGGATCCGTTTTACTTAATGAAACGTTTTGTCCTTTTGCTAAAGAAATTGCCATTGTTTACTCCTATTTTTTGTAAAAATTCATAAAAAAATGACCGCACTTACGCACCAGCGATCTGAACGATAAGTAAGCGTCCTCCTTCACCTTTTTGTAGTAGAATTTGTCCACCTTCTTCCAATTTCACCTTTTCACCAATGGCAATAGGTTGCTTGGTTTTAACATTAACCATTTGTGATAAATGTTCATTTATCAGCCACCAGTCGCCTTGATAGAAACGGAAATAGCCCATTCGTTGAGCATCGGCAGCTTTGAGTTTTTCGTTCGGGAAAATACGTGTGTCAGCGTGCCATTTATAAATGCCTTGTCCGTCATAGACCATAATGCGGTGATTATCCGGACGATAACTGCCATTAGGGGCAGCAGAATAAAGATTTAATACCGGTAATTTTCCTTGATGTGGCACCCCACAAAACGGGCATTTAGGTTTAGTCGAATTATCAAAGGCATACCATTTTTGTTCGCACTGTGGGTTTCTACACGGTTGCAATAAATCAACGGTTTTTACTAAAGCCTGCTCCCATTCATCGGCAGTCGGTCTACCTGCCGGATTATGCAAGTCAGAAATAAATGCACGCTCAAATAATGCACTTAAATAAGGTCCGGTAATTTTGTAAGGGATTTTATCTGTATCTTTCCACGGCAATTCCGTTGGGCGAAGATTGGCAACTTTTATGCGATTACTTTTATCTTTTGGGTGCTCAATAAAGAGTGCTTTTTCACCCATTGCCAATTCTTCATCTCGCTGGCTATCATTCATATCAAAAACTTTGTCGCCTCGAAGTGGATGCCGGTAAAGCAAATACATATAAATCAGTACTGCAAGGGCGTGCAGATCGGTCGTTCGGCTTGGTAGCTTTCGTTTAGGATCTTTTTTATCCAAATGTTGGGTTGCCACAACTTCCGGCGCAATAAAATCCGGTGTACCAACGACTGTGGGTGGATGTTTTCCCGGGACAACCAAGCCATCAATATCAATCAGACAGGCTTGTCCGGTTGTCGGATCAATTAAACAGTTTTTATAACCCAAATCACTATGACTTAATCCTGCCATATGCATTCTGCGCACCGCACGCGCTAACATCAAACAGACTTTCAAATGCAACATCCAGTCGCCCAATTCTTTCGGGTCGAGAAATTTATTGCGATTGGAGGCTGAAGCAAACCATTTGCCGTCTTTATCTTTTCCCTTAATTTGCAACATATCGTTATGACGACTGCCGTATTGAAAGAAAAAACAATCTCGATAAAAAGGACTCACAACACCTAACTTCCCCTGATACTCCACCACCGCAGTAGGCCAACAAAATAACTTTTTCAGATATTCTCCGCCTTCTTGTTCAAAAATGCGTTTTCGGTAAGTTTCAGTAATCATTTCTAACCGCTCTTTGGTTTCCTGATCAGCTGATTCACGAAAAAACGCCACCACATAATCTTTATTAGGCGAAAACATTACATCTTTCATACCACCTTGGGCTTTAACTTCATCGACAAATTCAATCTTTTGCCCATTCGTGGCGGTTAAACGGATAATTTGGCTCATTGATTTACTCCCTGATTATCCAATACCCGGTCACTCGCTTTACTGAGAGTAATCGTTGTTGTTATGTTATTATGTGTCACGTTAATGGTACGCTCGCCCTTGTCTTCAATACCATTTTTAGCGGTGTCTTGTGCCTCTCTTTCTCCATTTTCTAACACTTTTTCTTCAGTATTTTTTTGTACGCTATCGATTGGTTCGTTTGCTAATAATCCCCGTTCATTTGTTTCACAAACGGTCAAACTTTGCTGCTGATTTACCAATCCATCCCACTCAGATTTCGGAATGAACATTGCCAAAGTGCGATCATCGTGTTCGCCTTTTGACCAAAAATCTAACCACTGTTCTAAGGTTTTAGCCGGATTTTCAGCTTGTAGCGGCGATTTCAATTCTGACCATAAATCTTGCCAAGCCGCTATGCTTTGCAATTTAGCGTCTGTTTTAAATTTAGGATCAGAAACACCGTCAGTCATCAACATTAAGATCGGTGCATAATCTTGCAGATCGGTATAGATCCGAGAAATCAGTTTTTTCGGTTCAATTTCAGCACGGTTTAAAAAGAGGGTTTCACCTGAATAGCTACCGGTATCCACTTCGCCCAATAATTTCACTTTTGGAAAACCTAAATCTAAAATGGCGACAGCGCCATCGCCAATCCAATAACCGGCGGTAAACCATTGGTTATTCTCAAGAGGCAAAGTTAATGCCAACAACAAGGTACAAGAGAGGGATTTCACAGGGATTTGTTCTTTTTCCGCTTGTCTTTCTTGGGCGAAAAAAGCCGCTTGCACTGCTTGAAACAACAAACCATTCGCTATCCCCTTTAATTTCTCCATTTCAGAAACAGCTGCAATCGCCTGATATTTTTCATTTTGTTCCAGCTGTTCCAATACTTTTTCTTTGGCTGCCTCTACCGCTAATTTTGAACCGAAGCGAGAAAATTCTGCGCTGCCGGCACCATCTGCAACAGCAATAAAATGCACACCGCTTTTTTCGTGGAAAGTCATAGCAAAATCATCATCGCAACAAGTGCCTTTATGAGCGTGAGAACGACCACGCATTCTTGCTGCCAGTAATTTGCCAAATTTTGTTGAAATTTCATCGCTTGCACTGTCTACTTTCCAAAAGCGGTCATTTTGATCACTGGAAATATTATTCCAAAGTTTTTTCGGGTTAGGATTGATCCAAAGTGTCCCTAATGCGGTAGCCCCCTCTTCCAATAAAAAAGAAAGTTGAACTTCACCACTTATCGTAGGTGTGCCTTCAACCACTTTTTGATCAGCATTCCAGCTTAAACCACAGGTTTGCAAAAAACGAATTTCTTTAATCAAAACATCATTATTTGGCTTACAAAAATAAGGTTCATCTTGTTTAGCATTCTCAAGCTGAATACTGGGCACTCTGTTTTGCACGGTTGTTCTTTCTGTTGGCATTATGATTTTCACGTTTTCTATTCCCCGCCGAAAATTAAGCAGCGTTTCAGCAAACAGATGAACTAAAGCCGTATGTTGCCCAGCAAAAGCGTCAATCGTTTTCTCATCTGCTTGCCCCAACCAAGATTTAGCTTGTTGAAGTTGATCTAATGCATTCATTACTAGCCCCTAGCTCGGTTAATCTCAAAATCGTCACCTTCAGGATCGAAACCGAAAAAGCAATCTTGTTGGCATTTCGGACAAACCGCCTCGCCTAAACCATCAATACAGAAAACCTGCCCACAATCACACATTGCAAAAGCAAAAGGAGCGCCACAATGAGGACAACCACCACCGCCAATTAATTGTGAAGATTTTATCGTTTGATTATTTGGACGATTATCTGACCAATCTTCATAATCTTTTTCGAGTGCATAAGCACCGACATAGTGATATTCCGCATCGCCAAATATCACCTCCCCAAAACGTTCCCATTTCATTAAATAAGGCAATTTCACTTTGCGACATAATCCCATAACAATGGCATAATTCTCATCAAGTGCGGTCAATTCTTCACTATTTTTGGCTAATGAAATTGCGTTGTTTTCCAATAATTCTTTATTGAGTGATACCGGTGTTTCAAGACCAAGAGAACGGCTTTGACTACTAATTGAACTTGCAATCGTTTCACACAATGCCTGATAAACACGCTCAATATCTGCATCATCTAAACGATAAGTGAGATCGGCGATTTCATTTAATGTTGATAAGTCAGCAAATTTGCCAATGCCGATATTGATCAACTTGGCTCGCTGTTTAAATGTCGCTTTCCAGCGTTGAATAGCTTTACCGGTATCATCCGTGCTTGAGCCGTCCGACATAACATAAACCAAAGGTTTCCAATCGCCTTTTTGTTCCGCCGTGCTGAGGATAATGTCTTTATCCATACAATCCATTACGTGATTTAATGCGGTGCCAATAGAAGTACCTGAGCCAATGGGTAAACGAGGGGGATAGAAATTCATCAATTCAGTCAGTGGTGCAAGTGTGCCGGCTACACCGGCAAAACCAATAACGGAAAGATAAACGGCTTCTAAAGCATAAGGATCTCGTCTTAATTGATTAACCAAGCGGTTCATTCCTTCTTGCATTTGGCGAATATTTTCGCCCACCATACTTTCGGAAATATCAATCACAAGATAAACAGGTAAACGACGCATAATTCTTCCTTATAACACAATGTTGATTTCATCAGGCGGAGGCGGTAGAGAATTGCTTGTCGGAGCGCCAACACTGATACTTGTTTGTGCCACTGAAGCAGAAACCCATTGGAAAAATTGGGCAAAACTGTTTAAATCCATCGTATCTAAAGAAACAACGGTATCCGTTAATTTTTTAAGTATATTAGGATCCGCTTTAGGGCCTGCTGCACAGGCAACGATATTGCCGAAATTCAAGGATTTAATCAGAGGAATAGCATTGTTGTAAGCCATTACATCTGAAGGCTTGCCATCGGTAAGTAAGATCAAGATCGGGCGCCAATCACCTTTTTGATTGGTAGACCCCAAAATTCGTTCTTTTTGTACCGCACTTGCCAATTCTTCCAACATCTTCCCTAAGAAAGTCGGGCCGCTGTCCGGTGTGCTAACCGTTGGGAGCGTCACATCTTCAAGTGCGGTCAAAGGAAGTATATTTTTGATTTCACTATCAAAGGTAAAGATTGAGAGATAAACGCTATCCAATGCATAAGGATTTTGTCGCAATGCGGATAATAGCGATTGTAAACCGACATTCACCGCTTCAATAGGCTCACCTTTCATTGAACCGGAAGTGTCAATACAAATATAAGTGAGAAGTCGTCTAGACATAATTTAACGGTTTTTAAGCTAGCATAATAGGCAGAGAAACCCGCCCCATTGGTTTATAGCACAATATTTAATTCTGCCGGTGGTGGAGGCAATTCGTGTAAACTGCCTATGTCTTTTTTATTTAAGTCCACTTTTTGACTTGAAACAGAAATAGACGCTGAGACCCATTTAAAGAAGGCTTTAATAGAGTTAGCATCTGCGGTATCAAGCGAAACCACGGTTTCCGTAATTTGTTTTAATACATTCGTATCAGCCCCCGCACCGGCAGCACAAGCGACAAAAGTACCTGTTTTTACTTGACGAATTGCCTTGATCCCTTTTTGTAAATCATCTGTTGGTAATCCATCTGAAAGTAAAAATACAACAGGTTTCCAATCGCCTTTTACTTCCGCTGAACCTCTTTGCACTTCTCGATTAATGCAATCCGCCAATAGGGTTAATGCTTCGCCCATTGCCGTTACGCCTGAAGCTTGAATATCAGGCATCTGAAAACGCATTAATTCTGTTAAAGGTGTCACTTGTTTTGCGTGGCTATCAAAGGTAATGACTGATAAATAAGCGGTTTCTAATGCATAAGGATCTTGGCGTAAAGCCGAAACTAACATTTGTAAACCATTACGAACCGCCTCAATGGCTTCACCCATCATTGAGCCGGAAGTATCTACTAATAGATAAACGGGTAAACGACGCATAATTTTCTCCTAGTAAGATTTTTGTAATGAAACCGGTTTAGATTGATTAGCTTTTTTCTGCCATTTATCCACGTTATAAATGAGATAAAAGATCATCACACTCATCGTAATCACAAATACATATTGCAATAATGTTGCATTGAGAAGGAAGTGGTATCCATTGAGGGTCTGTAATTCACCAATTCTTTTCAAAATAGCGTTCAAAATCGAAGAGGGAAAATGTAAAAGCCACCAAATAAGAAGGAATACCTGAAATTTTTTACGTTGAACCGAACCAAACATTACTTGTTGGCTCTGTGTAATCACTTCTTTAAAGACGGAATAAGGTTTCCACAGGTTAGCAATTGGTACAAACCACCACCAAACTACGCTCGCGTGGCTATATCTTAGATTTTTTGCGCCTAATGCAGAGAGGTTAACGTGGGCTTTATACAACCACACTAAATAGGCAATCGCAAAAACAAACAAAGCAAGATAATAAAAGCCATCCAGTTTTGCGCCATACATTTCAATCCAATCCGCAAAACTAAGCTCTGCTTCAGTGATGGTGCCATTTTCAATTTTATTTAAAAATATTTTGGTATAAACCAAAATAACAAAACTAAAAATTTCTATGGCAAATACAAGTGCTAATAATGATAAGCAGATTTTAGTTAAATACTTATTTTTTAACATAATTTCCTTCAATAACAACGTTGTGTTTCCATACCATTTTTACGATTTAATTCTCTTGCCGCTTCGCAAGCAGAACGAGATTGTTTTCCGGCACAATTTTGGTTAAACCAATTAATCATTTGCTGATGTTGAGCCACTTTATCGTTATAATTATTGACGGAAACCTGCGAATATTGATCGATATAGGTATTTTGTAGCGCCTTACCTAACCATTTTGCTTGATTATAAATTTCTACGCATTGCTCCATCTGGGCATCGGAAATAACCGGAACATAGCCTTGAGTAAAAGACGTTGGTGGCGCAGTGTAAGGCTGATTAGCCATTGCAAAACCAGCCAACAAACTACAAACAGTTAAAAAAGTCCGTTTTTTTGTTGACATTCTCTACTCCTATTTTTCTTTTTCAGGGAAAATAAACGAGGCAATCACCCCTATAGCTAACACGCCCAATACGATAAATAAGCTCGTGTTTGGTGAAATATGAATACCGGTGTCGCTGATTGCATGGTTCCAAGATTGAATTCCCATTTTGACACCTATAAAGAACAACAGGGCGATAACCGCTTTTTCGAGGTGGATAAGGTATTTGGTTAAAGCGGCTAAAATAAAATAGAGGCTACGCAAACCAAGAATGGCGAAAATCATTGCAGCATAAACTAATAATGGCTCTTGTGTTACCGCAATCACCGCAGGCACAGAGTCGAAGGCAAAAGCAACATCTGATGTCTCAACTGCCATTAAACAAAGAAACGCCGGTGTAACGTATTTCAAGCCTTGACGTGTCGTTGAAGCAACTTGCTCAGCATTCATTTCTGAATGGTTAACAAGAAAGCGCTCACCAAAAAGTTTGGTATAAATTGGCATAAGTTTGCCGGTTAAGCGTACACTCCAATGGTTTGAATAATTTTCAATCTCTTCCTCCTCATCATTACCACTTTTGAGCATTTTCCACCCACTCCAAATGACAAAAATAGCAAAAACGAAACCAACCCAAGGGCTTGCGGAAAATAATCCTGTTCCAATTACTACAAAAATAGCGCGGAAAATTAATGCACCAATAATCCCCCAGTAAAGAATTCGGTGTTGAAGTTTTCCTGTGATTCCAAAAGAAGCAAAAATAGCAACAAATACCATTAAATTATCAATAGATAAACTCTTTTCTAAAACATAACCGGCAAGGTATAGATCAGCCCATTCTGCATCAAAGCGAAGCCACAAATAAACATAGAAGCAGAGCGCCAAGCCAATCCAAAACATCGACCAAAGTGCGGCATCTTTTACGCTAATTTCTTTGCTATTACGGTGGGCAAATAAATCTAAATAAACAGATAGCGCAATGACACCAAAAAAGACAATAATTGTTTCGAGAGGAAAGCCGAAGTGTGCCATAGAATCCTTACCAGACAGAAATAAACTAAAAACTTTCCTATTCTAAAAAAAAAAAAACAGTTGTCAATAAAAATAAAAAAATTTAGGGTCTGAAGTAGATTTGCAAGTATGTCGGTCTATAAAAATGAAGATAACTCATTGTAAATTAAAGAAAAGCAGATAAAGAAAGATTGCTTGAATTTTTCACACAGGATGTCACCGCCTGCTCAGCTTTGGATATTTTAGGTATTCAAGCCTCAGCTATCTTGTGATGACAAAATACGACAGGTCATTGAATATCATCTCGCTCTTGAATGAAGAAGATAAAACTTGTGAAGGGAAACGAAATCGAGGTGCAACGGAGAAATGGCGATAGTACAAAAATGTGAGAAAAGTTTAACATAAGATAAAAAAATAGAACTATTCTAAAATTTCTAAACTATTTCTAAAAAATCCTAAAATTTCGGTATTATGTAGCAAATGCACAAAAACAGAAATTTTAACAGAACGTAGGGACACACTGCGTGTATCCGTTATAAAAATCAAATTATTTCAATAGGTTAAAATTCGGACAC
>NZ_MLHJ01000039.1 GCF_001998965.1 Rodentibacter rarus | reverse complement strand
TTTTATAACGGACACACGCAGTGTGTCCCTACGTTCTGTTAAAATTTCTATTTTTGGTGCATTTGCTACATAATACCGAAATTTTTGACCGCACTTTTAGGGCGTGCCAAGTTATTCATGCCGGTTTAAATGATTAACCTGCATAACATAGCCTTTCCCCTAGGGTTAAATTGCGTTGGTAATTAATGTACCCATTTCTGCCGTAGAAACCGGTGCTGAATTATCGACTAAATCACCGGTGCGATGACCGCTCGCCAAGACTTTTTGCACGGCATTTTCAATGGCATCTGCCGCTTCATTCAAATTGAAACTGTAACGTAACATCATCGCTGCCGATAAAATTTGTGCAATCGGATTGGCAATACCTTTGCCTGCAATATCCGGTGCAGAACCGCCGGCAGGCTCGTATAAGCCAAATCCTTGCTCATTCAAACTAGCGGAAGGTAACATACCCATTGAGCCTGTAATCATCGCCGCTTCATCGGAAATAATATCGCCGAAAATATTAGAGCAGAGCAACACATCAAAAGATTCCGGTGCTTTGATTAATTGCATGGTTGCATTGTCGATATACATATTTTCAACGGTGACGTCAGGATAATCTTTAGCGACCTCTGCCACGGTTTCACGCCATAAAATAGAAGATTGCAACACATTGGCTTTGTCCACCGAGGTGAGGTGTTTACGGCGTTTCATGGCTGCCTCAAAAGCCGCACGGGCAATGCGTTCGATTTCGTATTTATAATAAACTTCTGTGTCAAATGCTTTGGTTTGTGCTCCTTCGCCTTCACGGCCTTTTGGTTGACCGAAATAAATCCCCCCAGTGAGTTCACGCACCACCACCATATCAAAGCCTTTTGCTGCAATATCGGCACGCAATGGGCAGAATTTTTCTAACCCTTTGTAAAGGGTTGCCGGACGAAGGTTGCAGAATAATTTGAAATGTTTGCGTAAAGGCAAAAGTGCACCACGTTCCGGTTGCTGATCCGGCGGTAAATGCGTCCATTTCGGGCCACCCACAGAACCGAATAAAATGGCGTCCACCGCTTCACAACCTTTTAGGGTTTCCGCCGGCAATGGGCTGCCACAGTGATCGATAGCCGCCCCACCCACATAAAACTCATTAAAGTTGAATTTAACATCGAATTTCTCTTGAATTTTATTGAGGACTTTAATGGCTTCTGCCATCACTTCCGGACCAATGCCGTCACCGGGGAGGACGGCGATGTTGTATGATTTCATTTAATTTTTCCTATTTTTATGTATTGAGTTTCGCCCAATGGGCGACCTACTTTTCTTTGCTTGTGCAAAGCAAAGTAGGCAAAAGAAACACACCCCAGTTAAATTGCTGATCTTTGCTTGGTTTCAATTTTCTTGACGGCAATTTTCTGAACCCGCCGCAAGCGGCTCAAACAGACGAAAATTTCCTAAAAATTGAAAGTCGCAAAGGCAATTTATATGGGGCCCCAAATTTATCGGAGCGTTATTTTAAAAGTGCGGTTGATTTTAAGTTTGTTTTTCCACCGCACTTTATTCGTAGAAAGAACAAAATGGGTTCCCTTCTTTGCCGCCTTTGTGTAATTGAATTTGTAGGAAATTTTCGTTTGTTTGAGCGTAGCGAGTTTAGAAAATTTCCGTTAAGCAAATTCAATGGAACAAAGGATTAAGGCAAAGCAGGGTTGCCTTTCTTTTGGTTACTTTTCTTTGGCAAAGCAAAGAAAAGTAACTCGCCCTTCAGGGCGAAACCTGAACGGGATTAAGCCCCGACTGCTTTATGATGTTTAATATCCGCCACTTTATGAGCTCGATAAATCGCATTAATCGCATGCACCAACGCCAATGCGGAGGATTCCACAATATCTGTGGCTAATCCCACACCGTGGAATTTTCTGCCTTCGTGTTCTACCACAATATCTACTTGGCCTAGGGCTTCTGCGCCTTCGCCTTTAGCGGTGAGGTGGTAGTGGGACATTTTGATGTCTAAGCCTGTTAAGGTCAAAATCGCATTATAGACGGCATCGACCGGGCCGTTTCCACCGATAGAGGAGGTGCTTAATTTTTCGCCGTCTAATTGTAGTTGAACAAAGGCGGTGGCAGGGTATTCTTTGGTCGAGTGCGCAGAAAGTTTATCCAATACCAAACGATCTTCATCGCCTTGTTGCATATCAATAAAGGCTAAGGCTTCTAAATCGTAATCAAACACTTGCCCTTTTTTATCGGCTAATTTCAAAAACGCATCGTATAATTTATCCAAATCATAATCTTGCTCGGTGTACCCCATATCCGCCATATGGCCTTTCACTGCGGCACGACCGGAACGGGCGGTGAGGTTCAATTTCTCTTTTTTCAACCCAATGGTTTCCGGCGACATAATTTCGTAGGTATTTTTATTTTTTAACATTCCGTCTTGATGAATACCGGAAGAATGGGCGAAAGCGTTAGAACCCACAATGGCTTTATTCGGTTGAATTGGCATATTGCAAAGCTGGCTCACCATTTGGCTGACACGGTGGATCTCTTGCGTGTTAATACGGGTATCCACACCGAACAATTCTTGACGGATTTTAATCGCCATGACCACTTCTTCAAGGGCGGTATTACCGGCACGTTCGCCGATACCATTAATCGTACATTCAATTTGACGTGCCCCATTTTGTACTGCGGTTAAGGAATTGGCAGTTGCCATACCCAAATCGTTATGGCAATGCACGGAAATCACCGCTTTATCGATATTCGGTACTCGGTTACGCACTTGCGCAATAATATTACCGTATTCCGTTGGCAAGCAATAACCTACGGTATCAGGGATATTAACGGTGGTCGCCCCGGCGTTGATTGCCGCCTCGACAATACGACAAATATTATCAATACCGGTACGACCGGCATCTTCGCAGGAAAATTCTACATCGTCGGTGTAATTACGGGCACGTTTTACTGCCGCTACCGCCATTTCTACCACCTCATCAAAGGTGCGTTTTAATTTCGCTTCCACGTGCAAGGCAGAACTGGCGATAAAGGTGTGAATACGGAAGGCTTCCGCCACTTTTAAGGCTTCATAGGCAGCATCAATATCTTTATCCACTGCTCGGGATAACGCTGCCACACGCGAATTTTTGATATGGCGTGCAATGGTTTGCACAGATTCAAAATCTCCTTGGGAAGAAACCGGAAAACCCACTTCCATCACATCCACCCCTAAGCGTTCCAACGCCAAGGCAATTTGCAATTTTTCTTTCACGGTCAAACTTGCTTTTAATGCTTGTTCGCCATCACGCAACGTGGTGTCAAAAATAATCACACGATCTGTCATAACAATGTCCTTCTAAAATCACGCCAAAAGTGCGGTTGTTTTTTGCAAAATTTTTTAAACAAAAACCCGCAACTTTTTGAAGTGCGGGTTGGTTGAATGAAGAGGATTTACATTGACTTGTTTTTCATCCACAACTTAGCCGCACAAAGCATGTGAGCGCAGCAGGTTGAGGGATAAAAAAACAGAAGAAAACATAAAAATCCTATGAAAATTCGTTGTAAAACCCTTGCTATGTTACGAATAAATCAAACGCTGTCAAATGCTTTTTTAGCGTTTTATCTTTTAATTTTAGATATTTACCGAAATAATCTAGAAGATTAAACTAAAAACCTCTTCATTTACAGATGAAAATGCCAAATAATTTAGCTTAACCTTGCTTTTTCTCTACTTTTTATTCATTTCTAAGGCTACAAAAAAATCATCAATTTTTTTGTTTTTACGCTTTTTAGGCAAAAGTGCGGTAGAAAAAACGGTCGTTTTTTCCTTTCTCATCGAATTTAGCTCTTTATGAAAAAAGAACCCTTCCATAAGGTGAAGGGTTCTTTTCCGAGGTTTTAATTTTCCTTTTTATTTTTTGATCTTTTGCCAAGTAAAAACGCAATCAGTGCCAGCACTAACGCCCCGAAGCCACCCAATATAGCAGCCCAATATTCACCAAATATTTTTTCAAGCGGGTTTGGAAGGTTTTGCAATCTTTCATCTTGATAATTTTGACATCCGTCCTTGCTGCCGTTATCACAAGCCTGCCCAAATAATTCTTTGGCTTTATATAAATCTTGTCGTACGGTACCGCCAGTTAAATATTCAATCCCCAGTGCATTTTGTGCTTCCGAGTGATTTTGTTTCGCTGCTTGGGTTAAATAATCAAGACCTTTAGGAATATCTTTTTTATAACCAAAATATTCGTTATCTGCTTTAGTTCTCCGACCCAACCAAAATTTCCCTAACCAATATTGCGCTTCTTGATTATTCATTTCAGCTGCTTTCGTTATAAATTCAAGAGCTTGCTGTTTATTTTCTTCTCCCCCCCATCCTCCATGATAATTAAGTGCAAGTTGATACAAAGCTTCTGCATTTTTAGGCTCATTTTTTACTTTGGCTAAATTTACCTCAAAGTCCGCCTTGCCTTTTTCAATGAGATTTTTTGCAAATTCTTTTCTAAACTCTGCCTCACGCTCTTTCTCCTCTTTACGTTCTCTTTCCCAGCGTTCCGCCATACTTTCAGCACTTTCGACTAAAAACATATCTTTCATATTATTGTAATTATTACAGCCGTTCTGATCGCCTAAATCACAACCTTTACCATAAAGCTCACGGGCTTTGTGTTTATCTTGTCTTGTGCCATAGCCATTTTCATAAAGATAACCAAGATTTGTGGTAGCTGCGGCATGTTTTTGTTCCGCCGCTTTTTCATACCATTTTTTGGCTTGAATATAATCTTGTTCTACCCCTTCTCCTATATAATACGACACACCAAGATTAAATTGCGCCTCCGCATAGCCTTGTTCGGCGGCTTTTGTGTACCATTTTACCGCTTCAGCATAATCTTGTTTTACCCCTTCTCCTCTGTCATACGACATACCAAGATTAAATTGCGCATTTGCATACCCCTGTTCGGCGGCTTTTGTGTGCCATTTTACTGCTTCGGCATAATCTTGTTTTACGCCTCGTCCATTGACATACATAACACCAAGATTATATTGTGCAACTGCGTTCCCCTGTTCGGCGGCTTTTGTGTACCACTTTATCGCCTCGACATCATCTTGTTTTACGCCTCGTCCATTGGCATACATCCCACCAAGATTAGATTGTGCATCTGCAAGCCCCTGTTCGGCAGCTTTTCTATACCACTTTACCGCTTCAACATAATCTTGTTTTACCCCTTTTCCTCCTTCATACGACATACCAAGATGAAATTGTGCAACTGCATTCCCTTGTTCGGCGGCTTTTGTGTACCACTTTACCGCTTCGGCATAATCTTGTTTTACCCCTCGCCCATAGGTATACATCTCCCCCAAACTAAATTGCGCACTTGCATCCCCTTGTTCGGCGGCTTTTGTGAACCATTTTACCGCTTCTACATCATCTTGTTTTACGCCTTTTCCTCTTTTATACATATCACCAAGATCATGTTGTGCCTTTGCGTCACCTTGCTCTGCTTTTCGGGTAAGTTCTGCAATATCAGTGGCAAATACTGAAAGAGAAAGACCGGTAGCAAAAAGTGTGGTGAAAATTTTGGTTAGTTTCATTTGAAATACCTTCTTATTTAATTTCGTTGTTAAGTTGTTTTAAAAACGCTTTTTGTTTTTGTGCATATTCGTTAATTAAAGGAATAAATTCATCAATATCCGGTTGAGCATCATAAATAAAATAATTTCCGTCTTGTGTTTGTTGACTATGAAATCCTTCAGATAAAGTAGTTTTTATTCTTTTATATTTTTGGTGTAGATTGGTGAGGTCATCTTTAAAGTCTTGAATAATATTCCGAGTTTTACTTTGTGAAACCACATAAATCTCATCAAGTCGGTTTAAATAAAATTCAATATTCCAATTGGTATGCCACACTTTTGAGTAATATTCTTCAATATCGTCATAATCCGCATTAAAACAATTAAAAGTCGGTATAAAATGTTGGCGATAATTGTCTTTCAATTCCCTAATACATCTTAAAATTTTGTCGGTTTTCCATATTTTGTAGGTGCTTCTTAAGGCTAATCCGGAAAAAATGGCAGCGATTAATGCCCCTATTCCTGATAGCCATTCGTGTAGTTTTCCTGAAAGAAAATCCATGTAAATACTATTTGCCATAACAATACCAAAAAGTGTGCCGGCTATTAGCCCAATTGAGAATTTAGCGGTTGACCATAATTGCTTCATTTTTAAACATAAAACCAGTGAAATAAAACCCGCCTATTGAAAAAAAAAAAACGATTGTGTCAAGCTATTAAAGCGTGGTTTTGCAAGTTTTTGAGAAAAAACTGAGAGGACGGGATTTTTGAG
The DNA here is from genome assembly GCF_001998965.1 of Rodentibacter rarus. Taxonomy (GTDB): domain Bacteria; phylum Pseudomonadota; class Gammaproteobacteria; order Enterobacterales; family Pasteurellaceae; genus Rodentibacter; species Rodentibacter rarus. The sequence continues at coordinate 17,528 of NZ_MLHJ01000039.1, read as the reverse complement.
CAGAGAAAGGTGGGCGGATTACCTGACTTTGATTTCTATTTTTGAGACACAGATCGCAAAAGTGCGGCGAAAAACTCGCACATTTTTCTATTTATTACATAATCAAGTCTTTATTGAAGGAATGGGAAAAGAAATGAACAATATAAACGAAACCTTACTCCGATTAATGCAAGTGCCTAAATTGGGGGGCGTAGCAATTGAAAAAATGTTATCGAATGTCACCTTACAAGAATTATTGCAGTATGATGAAACGGCTTTCCGTCAAATGGGCTGGAGTGCTATTCAAATTCGCCGTTGGTTTAAACCGGAAAGGAAATTTATAGATTCGGCACTGATTTGGGCGGAGAAAGAGGGAAATCATTTAGTGAATTATTTTTCACCGTTTTACCCTTATTTATTGAAACAAATTTCAAGTTTTCCTCCTTTATTATTTGTAAAAGGCAATGTGACGGTGATTTCACAGCGGCAAATGGCAATGGTGGGAAGTCGATACTGTACGGCTTATGGTGAGCGTTGGGCGAAATATTTTGCCACAGAACTTTCCCTTGCCGGTTTTACCATTACAAGCGGTTTGGCGTTAGGCATTGACGGGTATTGCCATCGTGCGGTGGTGGATATTGGCGGGCAAACTATTGCGGTGTTGGGAAGTGGATTGAATGACATTTATCCCGCAAAACATCAAGCATTGGCACAACGAATCCTTGAAAATAATGGTGCATTGGTGTCTGAATTTATGCCAGACCAACCGCCTATTGCTGCACATTTTCCACGTCGTAATCGGATTATTAGCGGGCTTTCGGTGGGAACATTGGTGATTGAGGCAACGGAAAAAAGCGGATCGTTAATCACCGCTCGTTATGCGTTGGAGCAAAATCGTGAAGTGTTTGCATTACCGGGTAATGTCATGAGTGAGTTTAGTCGGGGATGCCATCAACTGATTAAGCAAGGCGGTTTGCTTGTTGAAAATGTGAAAGATATTCTTGAAACGCTTTATCAACATTCCATTCATAGTCAAACTGAAATTGATTTTAACCAAGTGGAAACAGCAAATTACACCCCGCCACCCGATCCCCGCAGAGTGGTTGAGGCACCAAGTCATCCTAAACTTTATGCGAGAATCGGCTACACGCCGGTGAGTATTGATGATCTAGCACAGGAATTTGGTTTGCCGGTAGATGTGTTGTTGGTGCAGCTTTTAGATTTAGAGTTACAGGATCTGATTCTTAATGAAAATGGGCTTTATAAACGGGTATAGAAATATGCTAGAATGGCGTGCATTCTATTAAGGAGAGACTATGTTAGCCATTATTTCCCCCGCAAAAACCCTCGATTTTGAAAGTGCGGTGAGAAAACTTCCTGTTTTTCAACCGCACTTAACCGATTACAGTGCCCAATTAATTGATATTTGTCGCCAATTTTCTCCACAAGACATTGCTTCTTTAATGTCTATCAGCGATAAGCTGGCAGGGCTTAATGCCGCACGTTTTGCCGAGTGGACTATGGAACACAACGAACAGAATTCACGTGCCGCCATTTTTGCGTTTAAAGGCGATGTTTATACCGGCTTAGATGTCGATACCTTATCTAATGATGATATCCTGTTTGCACAATCTCATTTGCGTATGCTTTCCGGCTTGTATGGTTTACTTCGACCTCTGGATTTAATGCAGCCTTATCGTTTGGAAATGGGGACAAAATTAGCCAATAAAAAAGGCAAGGATCTTTATGCATTTTGGGGAAATGTGATTACCCAATCACTCCAGCAAGCCCTTGATGCACAAGGTGAGAATGTGTTGATTAATCTTGCCTCGGACGAATATTATAAATCGGTGAAAGAAAGCCAACTTCACGCACAAATCATCAAACCGATCTTTTTAGATAACAAAAACGGTCAATATAAAGTAGTGAGTTTTTATGCGAAAAAAGCCCGAGGGTTGATGTGCCGTTATATGATTCAACAGCGTTTAACCCAAGCGGAACAATTAAAAGATTTCGATTTAGGCGGTTATTGGTTTGATGAAGCGGCTTCTAATGAAAAAGAATGGATCTTTAAGCGGGAGCATTATGAATAAAATTATTGTTATTTTGACCGCACTTTTCCTCTCAGCCTGTGTAAGTCAACCTTCACAACTGGATATCCCTGAGCAGATTCAATACCAAAACAAACACTATCATAAAGCCGCCGGGCAAGATTTAGGGTCAGTGGCACGTTATGTCTATGTTAGTCAACCGGACACTTTAGAAAAATGGCAGTCACAAATTGAATTGCTGCTAGATCGTAATGCGCAATATCGTGACATTAAAGAGCGAATTCGCTTGCGTGAACGAGTCTATCGCAATACAGAGGTGGCGTTGTTTAAATTAACCCCAATTAAAAATAGTAAAACCAATCGAGATGAAGGATTAAAAGGCTATGTGATTTACCGACCAACAGAAAAAGATCCCTATTGGCAGGTCAATATGATGAGGGGGGAAGAGATCGCAAAATGTGGTTTTGTGCAGTTTCAATATGCCCAAAAGGTGAAAAAAAGCCGATATTTAAGTGAGGAAAAAATTTTGCGACATTTGCAAAAATACCTTGTTGCAAAAGAAATGAAAAATTTAGAGAAAATGGATTGGCAATGGCATTGTCAAAATCCGAAATAAAAAATTTATCTAGATCAAAAGGTGAATAAATTTATCAAATTTTTTCTAGAGCCTATCGGCTGAATCGTGTAATCTTAGCGACGTTTCTTCATTTGATTTTATTTAACTTAAGTAGGTAGTATATGATTAAAAAAATTGCAGTATTAACCAGTGGTGGTGATGCCCCGGGAATGAACGCCGCAATTCGTGGTGTAGTGCGTGCGGCATTAGCAGAAGGGTTGGATGTATTTGGTATCTATGATGGTTATCAAGGCTTATACAATAATAAGATTAAGCAATTAAACCGTTATAGTGTGTCCGATGTGATTAACCGTGGTGGGACATTTTTAGGTTCTGCACGTTTCCCTGAGTTTAAAAATCCGGAAGTGCGGGCAAAATGTGCGGAAATTTTACGTTCGCACGGCATTGATGCTTTAGTGGTAATTGGTGGTGACGGTTCCTATATGGGGGCAAAACTTTTAACGGAAGAACACGGTTTTCCTTGTGTGGGGATTCCGGGCACCATTGATAATGATGTGGCGGGAACAGATTATACCATCGGTTATCAAACCGCATTACAAACGGCTGTCGATGCTATCGACCGTTTACGTGATACCTCAAGTTCCCACCAACGTATTTCTATCGTCGAAATTATGGGACGCCATTGCAGTGATTTAACAATTTCTGCCGGCATTGCAGGCGGTTGCGAATATATTGTTGCCTCTGAAATGGAATTTAATCGTGAAGAATTAGTTCAACAAATTGAACGCAGTATTATTCGTGGGAAACGTCACGCTATTGTTGCCATCACGGAATTAATTACTGACGTGCATTCTCTTGCGAAAGAAATTGAAGCGAGAGTCGGGCACGAAACCCGCGCTACCGTACTAGGTCATATTCAGCGTGGGGGCGCACCTTGTGCATTTGATCGTATTTTAGCTTCACGTATGGGTGTTTATGCCGTGGATATTTTGCTTCAAGGCAAAGGCGGTTACTGCGTGGGTATCCAAAATGAACAGCTTGTTCATCATGATATTATTGATGCGATTAATAATATGCGTCGTGAATTTAAAGCAGATTGGTTAGAAGTGGCAAAACGCTTAGAATAATTCACCAACATAAAAACCTGCTCTGCCCCCAAAGGTTGGACTAAATGCTAACTGACTAAGGGGCAGATTTTTTTATGGCTAACTACAACTTATTTTTTAAACAAGTCGGTATTATGTATCCGTTACACAAAGGTCGAAACCACGAAAATTACCTTGGATCATCTTCTCCTCTTCTTGGTTCCTTATAGATTTCCCTGCTGCTTTTGTATTTAAATACTCCTCATCCCGGAAATGATGATTTTTATACTGGCATTTTAAGTTTGCGTACCTTTCAAAAATTATTAATGCTGATCTGCCTTTGAGACAGCCTATTCTCGCAGTTTGCTTGTCACATTATAGCGTGAGGATTTTACTCATCGCTTATGCTCTTTCATTCCATATGCATAGCCAGTGGTTTTTATAGCCGGAGCGTGGCTATAAGAAAAGGCGTTGAATTTTATCTTCAACGCCTTTTTTATGAGAACTAACGTTCTTGCAGTGCTTGTTTCATTCGGGTGATAGGTTTGATGAGATATTGGAAAACGGTTTTTTCACCGGTTTTAATATCAACTGTCGCCGTCATACCGGGTGTAATATCCAGTTTTTGACCTTTACTATCGGTGATTGATGTACCTTGGGTTTCAATCAAAATCCGATAATAAGCCTGATCCGCATTTAAGTTCAACTCACTACGGCGGCGCTCGTCTTGCAATGTATCCGGACTTATCAAGGTGACTTTCCCTTCAAGTCCACCATAAATAGAATAATCATAGGCACTGATTTTGACTAAAGCTGGCTGTCCCGGTCGAATAAATGCCACATCTTTCGGGCTAATATAAGCCTGCACAAGCAAGGTGTCATCTAAAGGAACAATTTCAAGAATATCTTGTCCTGCTTGTACCACCCCACCCACAGTATTAATACGGATATTTTTTACGACACCACGTAAAGGCGCTTTGATTTGCGAACGTTCTACCGGATCAGCCCGCATTGCCATATTTTCACGGGCTTGGGCAAGTTCTGATTCTGCCTGCACCAACTCATTATTGGCATCAGCTGAATAACGGTTACGGCGTTCAGCAATCTGTTGAGCAAAATCGGAAGATTGTCTTTGCATTCTAAGTAATTCCACTTGGGAAACAACCCCTTTTTTTACCATAGGCTGGGTGATCGCAATTTCTTGATCTAACAGCGCTTTGCTCTGTGTCAACCCTTCTACTGCATCAAGCATCGCCTTACGGCGAGCATTATAAGCAGCGGTTTCCCGTGAAATAACATCCTCAGGAATATCATCGGCAAATACTAAAGGTTTATCGGCAGATTCTGCTTGTAAACGAGCCACTACTGCACGTAAGTTTTGCACTTTGGCTTCACTTTCACGTAATATTGCTGAGCTGCGGGTATCATCAAGGGTTAATAACACTTGCCCTTTTTCAACAATATCCCCCTCTTTTACTTTCATTTCTTGAATAATACCCGGATCCAAACTCTGAACAATTTGTTCACGGCTACTTGGAATAACACTGCCTTGTCCACGGGTGACTTCTTCAAGCGGACTAAAATACGCCCATATCACAAAAGTGACGAGGAAAATAAAAAAGAGAATAATGACCGAAAAAATACCTCGGTGTTTTTCAATCTGTAATGCGGCATTCAAATCATTAATTAATGCTAAATCCGATTGTTTTATTTTCTCACTCACTACTGCGCTCCTTCACTCTTACTCGCTTCCGGTTTTTGTTGTGGCTGTGGATGGGCTTTCTGTGCTTGTTGCTGCTCAACCTGTTTCTGCTCATTTTTTCTTAAATGTTCCAACACCGCATCCCGAGGACCATCAATCGCCACTTTGCCGTTCTCCATTACAATAATACGATTCACTAATTTCAATACTTGAGGACGATGGGTCACCATAATCATAGTGCGATTCCCCATCCAACGAGCAAGAGCTTGCAAGACCATTTCCTCTGTTCCCTGGTCAAGATCGCTTGTTGGTTCATCTAATAACACCACACGTGGATCTTTAATGGTTAAACGGGCAAGCGCAACCAGTTGTTTTTGCCCCCCGGATAAACCCTGTCCATTTTCACCCAACGGCATATCTAATCCTCTCGGGTGACTATTTACTAAATGTTCTAGCCCAAAGCGGTGTAAGGCATTAATCAACTCAACATCACCGGCAAAATTATCCGCTCTGGCAATATCTAAGTTTTCACGCAAGGAACCCAAAAAAAGACGTGGAGATTGTCCAAACAGCGCAACTTGATTACGGAGATAATTCGGATCAATTTGACGTAAGTCCACGTTATCTAAAGTCACATTCCCGGAATTAGGCTCGTATAGACCGGCTGCAAGTTTTAATAAGGTACTTTTACCGCTACCGATACGCCCTAAAATCGCTACTTTTTCCCCCGGGTTGATCGTAACCGACAATTTCGACAAGGCATTTGGTGTTTCCTTATTATATTGAAAGCTCACATTGTTAAAGGTGATTTTACCTTGAGTTTGTTTTAAGGTGATGTACTTGCGGTCAGGCACTCTTTCAATAGGACGATTCACAATATCATCCACCCCTTTTAATGCCAAACGGGCTTGTTGGAAACGTGTTGCCAATCCTGCAATTTGCGCAAGAGGGGCTAATGCCCGTCCGGATAAAATCACCGAGGCAATTAATGCCCCCATTGTAATGCGGCTGGCTTCGTCTTCGCTATGAATTAAATACGTTCCTAAAAGCACTAAAAATACGGTATTTAATTGCTGTAATCCGACAGAAAAATTCACCACAAAGTTACTTAAATCTTTCACTCTAATTTGGGAAGCCGATGTTTTTGCCGTATACATATCCCAGCGTTGTTGAGCCCAGTTTGTGGCATTATTGGCTTTTAATGTTTCAATACCGTCTAATGCTTCAACAATCAAGCCCTGACGTTGTGAAGATTCACGCATTGATTCATTGATTCTTGCCGCTAATTTAGGCTGCACGGCAATGCCTACTAAAATGACTGTTGGAATAATAATTAATGGAACAAGCGCTAATTTCCCACCAATTAAATAAATAACAAAGACGAATAAAAAGAGGAAAGGTAAATCCACTAACACGAGTAGACTCGCACTAGTCATAAATTCACGGACAGATTCAAAATCACGCAGATTATTCGCATACGATCCTGACGATGCCGGTTTATCAATCAGTCTCAATGCCATCACCCGTCTAAATAATGCCGAGCTAATAATCAAGTCTGCTTTTTTACCGGCAATATCCGTTAAATGTCCACGAATCATTTTAGCCGCAAACTCAAAACTGATCGCCAGAACAACCCCGATACTCAATGCCCATAAGGTTTCATAAGTTTTATTCGGAATCACACGGTCATACACGTTCATTACATATAGCGAGCTCACCAACGCCAAGAAGTTAATGATAAACGTGGCTAAAATCACCTGACCATAATAGGCTTTAAAACGCCAAATCACTTTCCAGAACCAAGCCTTTGGCAAGTGGTATTCAGGTAATTCAGAACGAATATCGGAGGTAACCTTTGGCTTAATAAACCAACAGTAGCCTAAATAAATATTGTTGAGATCTTTATAGTCTAATACCCGTTCAACATTATCGGTTTGACGAATGTGAAAACGGCGATTCACTCCCACCCCTTCAATTTTAGTAATCACCAAGGCTTCTTCATCTTTCAAAATAGCGAGAACCGGTGTAGCAAGACTGGGAATATCCACCAACGCACGTTTTGAAATAGAATTTTCAAAACCATAGGTTTTCAATACTTCTCTTAAAGAAGGCAAATTAACATCTAACCGCTGATCTCTAATAACTTGTGCGGTTAATGCTTCTTGTGCAATAGGCGTACCGTGCAACTGAGTCACTAATGCCAAATGTTCAATTATTGATTTCATACAACTTACAAATTTCTTTTATGATTTCTATTTAGATTTTGTGGACGATTTTTCTGAATCCACCCAATTTGCGATACGGGATTGAGAGGCTAAATAAGACACTGCCGCATCGCGAAAATCATTACGTGCGGTGACTTCATCAAGCTGCACACGTGAAAGCTCTTGATATGAGTTTAAAAGATCGATCAAACTCTTTGTCGCCACATCAAATTGAAGTTTATTATCTTCAACCACCTTGCGTTGTAACGTAATCTGTTTCCGTGCCACTTCTGCCAATCGTTGGTTTCTCACCATATCCGTCTCGGAAGTTAAGGATTTTTCTTTCACAGAAAGCTCAATTTCACGCAATTTCGCTTCCGCAGCCTTTTGTGAATAATAACGTTGTTGCTCTTCATATTTTGTCGCCGGATTATAAATATCCCACGACATATTCAGATAAACCTCGTGCTCATGGCGGCTTGCGGTACTTTCTAAATTAATTGCCGGTAAGCGTCTTGCTTTTGCCGCCTTCACTGCGGCTTTTGAGCTATTAAATTCGGCTTGCTGTGCTAAATAACTTGGGTTTTGAGTGATGTCCGCATTTTTATAGCGGCTAATAAAGGTTTTGACATTGATGTTATTGAAAGGATCAACTAAATCTTTTTCGGTTAATACTTGCCCACGATTGTATCGACTTAAACGGTTTAACGCAGATTGCATAATACGCTCTTGCATTAAAATCGTGGTTTCAACCTGATTCTTACGGGAAAGTGCCTCATTGACTTCTGAATAACGCCCCTCATCGTAAGTCGCAATAACGCCTAAATCTTTTAGCGTTTTCTCGTGCCAATGTAAACTTTCTTTATAGACGGCAATCGTCTCTTTTGCCCGAAGTGCGGTCAAATAAAGCTGAGAAATTTCTAACCCCATGGTTTCCTGCGTTTCGGTTAAAGCGTGCTGATAATAAGTTTCACGATGTTTATCACGCTCAATTTCCGCTTCAACGCCACCCCACGCATAAAGATTCACCCGTGCCGCCACACCCGGCCCCGAACGGCGTTCACTTGTGTAACGGTGCTGTTGGCTTAATACCGATGTCCCGGTTAAAGACACCACCGGCAAATGCCCTGCCTCGGACACCTTTGTTTGGCTTTCAGCCATGGCAATATTCGCTTTTGCCTCATCTAATGTTGGATCTGCAACAAAGGCATATTGCAAAATTTCGTTTAACGTGGTCTTCGCTAAAAGATTTGGCGAAAATAAAGCAAATGCACCGGCAAGTGCCAGTGAATATTTAGAAAAAGGTAAATATTTCATAACATTCCTTTTAGATTTTTGTTCAAGTCACTCGATTTCATCGGATCTTTTTTAAATTTCCACGTTGTTGGATACAACGGAAAACGAGAATAAATTGACATCCGTTTTATTCTTTAAATCAAAAGGTCACATCTTACTCTTTTCTGCTTTTTTTTCAATCAGAAAAATCAAGCCTTATCTACAATGTTTAATCCCCTACCTCATACAAGATAGGGGATTTTTTTACATTAAACCGCTGTATTCATTATACAACTTGAATATTGGCTTGAACGTAAACGAGGGTATCGTCTTGGCTGTTAAATTCATAACCATCGTATTGGACACCGTCTTTCACTGTAGAGCCCACTTTGAACCAACGACCTTTATTACCTTCTCTCAAATCACGGGTGTTGCCAACGTTACCAAAGTCAACTTTGTCATCAAAGCCACCTTTAATAAATACGGTTGTACCGTCTTTGCGTGCAGCCTCTGAATCGACACGTAACGTATTGCGACCGGAACCTGAAATATCAATCGTTTCTACCTCAGTAAAGTCGCTTAATTTTAAGACAACATTATTACCTGTGATCTTCACGGTATCGTGACCTGCACCACCGTTGATTTTACCGGTACCTGCAACATAGGTCACAGAGTCATCACCTGCACCCAATTCCATCTTACCGTTAAAGCGACCGCCAATTTCAACGATATCTTTACCGTTACCACCGTAAATTTGAGCACCCGGATCCACATTCACCGCAATACGTAAATGGTTCACATCTGATGCGCTATCCACATTATTATCATTGCCAAGGCTACGACCGGTGCCATCTTGGTAAGTATTCAAATAAATTGCCGGCATTGGTTTACCGCTACCTAAATCGATAATGGTGCTACCAACCAAGCTACCGCCACCCAACTCACCAAAGCCAATATTGATCTTATCGCTTCCGCTACCACCGGAAATGATAGAATTATGGATACTACCACCAATATTGATCACATCATCACCTGCCTCACCAAAGATCGCAGAGATGGCTTGGTTTTTATCTCTTGATGCCCCGGCTGTACTCACCGCAGAAGTCACTTTTAAGCGAATATCAAGTTGGTCGTTACCTTCACCGAGATAAACACGGGTTTGTTGGTTTTCATCGCCACGGATGCGAACATAGTCATCACCTGCACCGGTATCTAAAGTAGAAATGCTCTTATTACCATCCGTCTTCGTGCCATATGCGGTATTACTATCCGCCCAGTTAGAGAAACTTCCGGCTTGTCCCGGTAAGAATTCTTGACCGTTCGCACGATAGCCGATAAAGACTTTATCATCACCATCTGTTGTTGTGTAAGCATCAACGCCTTTCGGTACGGTAAAGCTCACATCGGCAGAACCATTCTTAGAACCTGATTTGCTCACACCATAGTAAAGACCTAAATCACCATTTAATGCACGTAATTCAATCGTTTCACCTTGAGGTGCAACCGGTTTAATCGGCTCAACCGGTTTTGTTGGCTCAACCGGTTTTGTTGGTTCTACAGGTTTTACCGGCTCAACTGGTTTTACTGGCTCAACTGGTTTTACTGGCTCAACTGGTTTTGTTGGTTCAACCGGTTTTACGGTATCAATTGGTTTGTTATAAACAAATTTCTCCGCCTCTTCTTTTGTTAGATTTGATGGACCTGTTTTACCTTTTTTAGCAAGATCAAGAAGATTCAATGATGAAGAGGATCCATCAATTCGGCTATGGAAATAACCCGGTTTTACGGTTGCCACAGTAAATTTCACCGCATTTGAAATTTCTGCACTGTTGCCTACCGCATCCGTTGTCGTTAATACGGCTGACACAATTTTATCTGCATCTTTAACTAACAGGCTACCCGGAACAGCTACGCTAAATTTCCCTTCCGCATCCACTTGGCGGGTATAGTAAGTATTCTCATCTAAGAAAATACGAACTTGATCGCCCGGATTAAATTCCCCGGTTACTTTACCTGAAATCGTATAGTTACCGTATCGATTCACATTGCCAATCGGATTAATATGTACTTGCGCATCAACGGTGGTATCAACACCATATTGTTTTTCACCACGAATGGTACCGGTATTGCCTGCCGCATCAGTTGTGGTTAATACGGCATAAAGGGTTTTATCCGCATCATTGACTAATTCAGATGCTTTAACATCCGCTGAGAAACGACCATTTTCATCCACATAACGGGTGTAGTAAGTATTTTCATCAACGAAAATACGAACTTGATCGCCTGCGTTAAATTCACCACTCACTTGTCCTGAAACAGTGATGGTTGCTTGTTTTGCTTCTACGCCATTGATGATGTTATCGGCAGTGATATTGTCGAAAGTGACTTTCGTGCTATCCGCACTTGGTGCCGTGGTATCCACCGCATATTGTTTCTCTGCACGGATGGTTCCGGTGTTACCTGCCGCATCGGTCGTGGTTAATACCGCATAAATGGTTTTATCAGCATCATTCACTAACTGATGTGCCGGCACATCCGCTGAGAAACGACCATTTTCATCCACATAACGGGTGTAATAAGTGTTTTCATCAATGAAAATGCGCACTTGATCATAGAGGTTAAACTCACCACGCACTTGACCGGAAATCTTAATCGTACCTTGCGCTTCTTGCGCATTGATAATGTTATCGGCAGTGATGTTGTCTAATGTCAATTGTGTGCTATCTGCATTTGGTGCAGTGGTATCCACCGCATACACTTTTTCACCTTCAAAGGTAAAGGCTTTATCATTTTTATGGGTAGTGAGTACCGCTTTAATGGTTTTATCCGCATCATTAAGGAAATAGTGAGCATCAACATCCGCAGAGAAATTCCCCTCGGCATCCACATAGCGGGTGGCATAAGTGTTTTCATCAAAGAAAATACGCACTTGATCGCCTTCTTTGAAATCCCCTTTTACTTTACCGCTAATCGTAATTTTATCTTGTGCTTCTTGTGCATTAATCACATTGTCCGCAGTAATATTATTTAATTCTACGGTGGCTTCCGGCGCTCTGACATCTAACAGATAAACGTGCTCTTTCACCTCAGAGCTATTACCGTGTCTATCCACAATATAGGCAGAAACCAATAATTCACTATTTTCGCCCCCTTCCGGCGCATCAAGTTTGACTTCAATTTGACCTTTTTCAAGAGCTTCTTTCGGTAACCGAATTGCGCTACCTTCACCCTGATTGGTTTCAACAACTAATGAATCTCTGCTTGAAAGCCCTTCAGGTAAGGTCACCGTTACCGTCACTTTACCTTCCGCATCAATTTCATCAGGCGTTAACAAATCATCACCATTACCAATCACAATTGCGCCCGGCTGTTTTGCTTTATCTGCACGGGCAACTGTATCAATATAAACACCCTCTAACTCATAACCTGACGGTTTTTGCATATCATAGGTGATCGCAATTTTCTCTCCGGGAATCGGCGCTGCCACACCAAATACCACTTCTTTACCCAGATCTTCTTCTTTCACTCTATAACTAATAGGCGTACCTTCATTGCCTAAACTACGTTCGTCTGTCCCAATATAATAGGAACGAATAGTTAATTGAGTGCCGGGAACAAAGTCTTCCTCAATCATTAAAGTCACGCGAGCAATTTGTTTGTGATCAACCACATCACTTGAATAAATGATAGTCATTAAGAGTCCTTAAAAAATAAATTAAAATAATGTGCTAAATTTAAATCGGCATACCACAGGCTAAAAACACTCACATTTTTCACCGCACTTTTCTACCACCAAGCAATGAAAAAGGGTATTTTCGGTAATGCCATCATTTCGCACGAACGGTATCATTTTAATTCGCCATCATCCTCACGAATCAAAACGACATTAAATAAACACAATGATAAGTCAGCCTTTATCAATCTAACATTTTTGCAACATTTGTTCGCAATCCACCTATTCGTCTCAGTCAAAAAGGTAAAAAAACGCCCTTGTGCAACAGCAAGATGCCGCCCGCTTATTCTTTCATTGTCATTTATATTTACATTACAGATCGAAATCTGTACAAATCGGTCAGTGTAACTACCTAATTTTCGGTAGGATTTTAATCAAAATTCACAATGTAGCAAGCATATTTACAAATGTTTACAATTTCAAAACACTTCATCACATTTACGCCTTATTTGTAAATAAAATATGAATTAAATCGGTCTAACATAGCAAATACACAAACCGAATTTTTTACCGATAGAGGCACATTGCGTGTATCCCCACCTTGTTCCTTTGTGTGCCACGGCGACACAATATCGACAAATCCCCACAAAATTGACCGCACTAAAAAAAATCCCCCGAGGAATTCACCCGGGGGATTGACTTTTAAGTATTGGGATAACCTAGTGGAAACTAGATAACTTGTACACCTTCTTGGATATAAACGGTATGAGTAGTACCACCGGATGTATATGTCCAAGTATTGTAGGTAACATCATCATGCGGCACTGCTGCGCCTTGTGTCCATGATGGACCAGTTAAACCCTCTTTGAGATTAGTACCAAGTTGATAACCAATATTCACCTTGTCATCAGCATCACCTTTGATATAGATTGAAGCTGGTTCAGATTCTTTCACTGAATTAACTCTTAAGTCTGTCAATGTATTAGCACCTGAACCACGAATATCAATGGTTTCCACATTCATAATGTTACTAAAGTTAATGGTTACACCCGCACCGGTCACGATAAGTGTGTCGTTACCTTCACCACCGTTTATTGTACCGTTAATGGTTGTGCCATCCACTTTAATCGTATCATCACCATTGCCACCATTAAATGTTCCGGTGAAGTTTCCACCTACATTGAGGGTATCACTGCCTGCGCCACCGTTATAGGTACCGCTGAAGTTTCCGCCCACCGTTGCCGTGTTGGTGCCATCACCAAGATCCATCGTGCCGCTGAATACACCGGTAATATCGACCTTATCATCGCCGCTGCCTGCGTTAATATTACCGCTTGCCGCACCACCGATAGATAATGTGTTTTGACCATCACCGAGGTTGATGTCATTCGCACCAAATTCACCCGTGATCGTAATTTCATCATCACCGGAACCGACAGTCATTGATTTTCTCGCCGCAACATTAAGCGGATTTCTTACGTAGTCACCGTCAATATGGATAACATTTGTTCCATCACCCAAGTTAACGTTACCCGTGTAGCGACCGTTTGAAGTAAAGCTATCATCACCGTTAGTGGTAGTAATATCACCATTACCGCCACCAATTGAGATAACGTTTCTACCATCATCAAGGTTCATAATACCGCTAAATGCACCGGTGACCGTGACCGTATCATTACCGCTACCTGCGTTAATATTACCGCTCGCCGCACCACCAACGGAAACCGTATTCACACCATCGCCAAGGTTCATTGTGCCACGGTGTTCACCGGTAACGGAAACGGTGTCATTGCCACTGCCTGTCGTAATAACCGCGTTAGCGCCTACACCTTCTGCAATCGTCACCACATTATCACCATTGCCTAATTCCATATGGGCTGAACCGGCATACCAACCTTTCTTAATCTCGATGATGTCTTTTCCTTCACCACCATAGATATTTGAGGTGTGGCTTACTGTTGCCGAAGTACCATTACCTTCAATCGTTAAACGGTTTTCATCCGTGGCTGAATCAACGTTGGTATCATTACCCAAGCTACGATCTGAACCGTCTTGATATTTGGTTAAGTATTCACTCGGCATAGCTCTGCCACTGCCAAGATCGATATCCCCATTAGCAATGCCATCAATCGTCACCGTATCACTACCGCTACCGGCATAGAGATAACCGTTTGAGTGACCGCCAATCTTAATCGTGTCATTGCCTGACTCAGCAAAGATATAAGTATCCTTGAGTGCAGCGGTCGCACCAAAGTTACCTCTTCTCTCTTTATCATTAAATGCTTTCTCAAAGTTACCTAACTCATAGGTATCATTGCCTTCGCCTAAATAAAGTCTTGTACCAGCAATTTGCGCACCCTTGATTCTCACCATGTCATCCCCTTTACCGGTATCAATGGTGGATAAGGATTGGTTATTATCCGTTTTATTACCTGACGAACCGCTATCCGCAAAGTTAGCAAAGTTACCTTGTGTACCGGAAGCCTCGCCATTTGCGTAATAACCAATATTTAAGTTATCTGCGCGATCCGTCATCACAATCGCATCACCATAGTCTTTATAAAGACCTGCGCTATCTTTGCCCGGCACGGTACTTACCGTTTTGGCAGTATTTGAAACCGCAAGCGTTTTATTCCACGTACGTTCCAAATGGGAAGCCGATTCACCATAAGCTAAAGCAATATCGCCATTCAAATGTGGTAATGCTGTTGGTGAGGCATCTAAAATCAAGCCAATCGCTTGTCCACCGGTATTAGTATCCGTATTAATCTCTGCGACCTCATATTTATTGTCAGCAGCTGTCTGAATCGTGGCGACCACGGTTTCCGGTCCTTCAAAGTTAAAGTTTGCCCCCTCTTCTTCACGAACCGGATTAACAGTAAAGGTTGCCGAAGTTTGACCTGCCGGTACTTTCACCTCAAATTCGTTATAAGTCACTGTTTTGGCTTCATCACCTTCACCAATCGTTTCCGCAACCTCTTTCAGGTTCTCAACACCGGATAGGGTGTAATCCTCAGCGGTTGCTTTACCGCTTAATTTCACTTTCACCACAGTATCCGTTGGTTGTGCCTTATCCAATTTCACGGTGTAAGTTAATACGGTAGTCTCATCCATATCCTCTTCCGTTGCCGGATAAAGCACATCTTCTGTGATATTACCTTCAACACCGATACTCACCTTCGGAGGAGTCACTTCGGCAATCGCACCTTCTGCGACAGTTTTATCACCTAAGGTATAGAAGTTACCGTTTCCACCGACTTTTCCTTCATCAATACCAAACTTAAATACCGTTGGCACAACTTCAGCCGTCACCACTTCAGTGCCTTCTGCCACATTATCGGCTTTCGGCGTTAAGGTGAAACGTGCTGCGCTATCGCCTTTTGATATCGTCACGACAACAATGGAGCCCTCTGCGGCAACATCGGCACCATCAGCTGTTGTTATGCCGTCTTTATACCACTGAGCAGTAGCACCCTCCACCGTATATTCATCGGTTGTGATGCCATTTCCTGAAAGCTTGATCGCCACTTTATAATCTTTTTGTGCCGGTTTATTCAGACTCACGGTATAAGTAAGCTGACTATCCGCTACCCCTTCATAAGCCGTGGCAAGGTTTTTACCCTCAACCTCTGTTTCCGTGTTTGCGCTAACACTTAATTCAAGTTCTGCCGGATCGCCGACAAGATCAACCTCACCTTTACTTACTGTAGTACGCTCTCTTAACGAGAATTGAACATCTTCACCTTTGTTGCCAAGCAGATCCGTTAAGCTTGCCGTTACATCAATGGTTTGTCCCCCCACATTTGGAGCCCAAACATACACTTCCACTTTTCCGGCATCAATATCCGAGGCAGTTAAGACTTTGCTCTCACCGGAGTGATAGGTATGCTCAGAGGTGGTCTCACCAAAAATAAGTTGACCCTCGTCATTATATTCAACCTTCCGTTTTCCCCCTGCATCTACTTTATAGATTAAGGTATCACCCACTTTAGCATCAGAAGGTAATGTAAAGGTGACTCGAACGTTGCCATCCTGATTCACTTCTCCCGAATAAAGGACTTCCTCCACATCTCGAATCACTTTACCGGTCGCAGAACTCATCGTTTTCCGATCCTCGGAAACAATAACCGGGACGTAAGGACCGTCCAGATCACTATCCGGATGTTCTGCAAAGTAATCCGGGCCACCAATGGTGATCTCAATCTTCGCTGAAGTATCACGCGTTGCTTTCGCCTCGCCTGCCGCACTCACCGTATTGGCATTATCGACTGCCGTAATGGTGGCTGACACAGTAAGTTCCTTACCATCTGCCGGTGCTGTCACAGATTGTGTAACCGTTTTGCCAATATCCCCGGCTTGAACCCTATAGGTAATCGGAGCCGCATCGGTGTTCGTTGTCAATGTCAACGTATCCCCCGCTTTCGCATCATCAGGAATCGCCACAGAAACACTCACTTTTTCGACCGCACTTTCATTCGCCGGCTCGATCTCATCTTTAGTAATGTATTCCACACCATTGTTATAAGGTTTATCCTCTTTCGTACCGATAGTGACGGTTGGGGCTGTGCGACCTAAATCAACTGTATACGGTTTTTCCACTGACACAACATCACCTGTATTGCCTGCCGGATCAGTTGCCGTGACTGTTGCGGTGACTTTCTTATCAGCTGCATTTGTCAATTTCTCTGTTGGAACATTAACACTAAATGAACCATCAGCATTCACTGTTCCATTGCCGATCACTTCATCACCAACTTTAATGACAACCGCATCGCCTTCTTTAAACTCACCCGTCACTTGACCGGTTACAGCTTGTGTTGCCTGTTTCGCTTCCACAGGATCAACTTTATTATCATCACCAGCAACCGTATCTACAGTAACCGTTGTGGTTGAGTCGTCTGGGGCTTTCGTGTCACGTGTCGCTTCATCACCAAGGGATGGACCTTCGTTGCCCGCTTCGTCTACCACTTTCGCGTCAACTT
>NZ_MLHJ01000038.1 GCF_001998965.1 Rodentibacter rarus | reverse complement strand
GTGTCCGAATTTTAACCTATTGAAATAATTTGATTTTTATAATAGACACACCGTTTTCCCCTACGTTCTATTAACATTTCTGTTTTTGTGTATTTATTACATAATGACGTATTTTACGACCGCACTTTCCCCTCCCCTGTGACCAACATTGAATTTGATCTACACCAAGTAAAGCCTTTGATTTTTATACAAAACTAAATCTTGATAATCATTATCATTTACTGAATAAAAAAATTGTTGTATGATGGACCGCATTTTTCTAAAAAGGAGACAATTTTATGCGTTTAATCATGACAACTTTTCTACTCTTAGGCTCATTATTTAGCTTACCAAGCCAGGCGAAATTTAAGGTCATTACCACATTTACCATTATTCAAGACATTGCCCAAAACGTTGCCGGTGAAGCAGCCATAGTGGAATCCATTACAAAACCGGGGGCGGAAATCCACGATTATGAGCCTACCCCAAAAGATATTGTCAAAGCCCAATCTGCCGATTTAATTTTATGGAACGGGTTAAACCTTGAACGTTGGTTTGAACGTTTTTTCCAAAATCTACATAAAGATACCCCCTCTGTGATTGTAACCGAAGGTATTCAACCACTATCTATTTTTGAAGGACCTTACCAGGGTTTACCTAACCCTCATGCTTGGATGTCACCGACCAATGCGTTGATTTATGTGGAAAATATTAAGCAAGCCTTCATCAAACACGATCCGCAAAATGCCGAGATTTATCGTCAAAATGCACAAACCTATATCCAAAAAATCCAAGCCCTCGATCAACCGCTACGAGAAAAACTCACTAATATTCCCGAACAACAACGTTGGTTAGCCACAAGTGAAGGAGCATTTAGTTATTTGGCGAAAGATTACGGTTTTAAAGAAGTCTATTTATGGCCAATCAATGCCGAACAACAAGGCTCACCACAGCAGGTTCGCAATATGATCAATTTAGTCCGCCAACATCAAATCCCTGTCGTTTTTAGCGAAAGTACGATTTCACCCAAACCCGCACAGCAAGTAGCGAAAGAAAGCGGCGCAAAATATGGCGGTGTGCTTTATGTGGATTCCCTTTCAACAGCAAAAGGCCCTGTCCCTACCTATATTGATTTGTTAAATACAACGGTTTCCACCATCGCAAAAGGATTTGAAAAAGAATGAACATCACGCCCCACACCACAATACACGTTGAAAATGTGACCGTTCGTTATAACAACGGTCATACCGCCATTAACGATGTGTCTTTTCATTTACAAGGCGGCACAACCTGTGCTTTAGTCGGCGTAAACGGTAGCGGCAAATCAACGTTATTTAAAAGTTTAATGGGATTAGTCAAACCTCAACAAGGACAGATTAAACTCTGTGGTTTGCCCATCAACCAAGCACTAAAACAAAATCTCATTGCCTATGTGCCGCAAACCGAAGAGGTCGATTGGCAGTTTCCGGTTTCAGTTTATGACGTGGTGATGATGGGGCGTTATGGCTATATGAATTTTTTAAGGAGACCAAAACCGGAGGATAAACAACAGGTTCAACAGGCAATGCACAGAGTGTCCATCGCACATCTTGCCGAACGCCAAATCGGTGAATTATCCGGCGGACAAAAGAAACGTGTCTTTTTGGCTCGGGCTCTTGCCCAACAAAGCCAAATCATTTTATTAGATGAGCCTTTTACCGGTGTGGATGTTCAAACGGAAAATGCCATTATGGATTTACTCTCCGAACTACGCAATGAGGGTCATTTAATCCTCGTATCCACGCATAATTTAGGCACAATTCCTGATTATTGCGATCAAGTAGTGATGCTTAATCGCACCGTCCTCGCCGTTGGCGAAACTCAAACGACCTTTACTCAACAAAATTTAGAGCGAACATTTGGTGGGGTATTACGCCATATCAAATTACAAAGTAGCGATTTACATGAAGATGAAGACCGCCGTGCGGTAACGGTCATCACCGATGATGAATTGCCTGCCGTCTTCTACGGTCAAACCAAAAATGATCCGCCGGCACCAACAATCAAACCTTGTTGTGGTGAAGCCGATTGTGAAAATGCGAAAGACGGGATAAAAACGGATGATTGAATTATTACTTGAACCCTTCAGCTATGACTATATGTTGAAGGCATTATTGCTCAGTGCGGCAGTCGGCGGAATTTGTGCTTTTTTATCCGCTTATCTCATGTTAAAAGGCTGGTCATTAATTGGTGATGCCCTTTCCCATTCGGTCGTTCCCGGTGTGGCGATTGCTTACTCCCTTTCCCTTCCCTATGCCTTAGGGGCATTTTTTTCCGGTATTTTGGCCGCACTTTCCATACTTTGGATAAAATCCATTTCCAAATTACGGGAAGATGCGATCATTGGCTTTATTTTTACCACCTTTTTTGCCCTCGGATTACTGATTATTTCCCTCAATCCCACGTCAATTAACGTACAAGAAATTATCTTAGGTAATATTTTAGGCATTGCCGATGAAGATATGCTTCAAATGGGGATCATTGTTGCCGTTTGCCTAAGCTTTATGATGATCTTTTGGAAAGATCTCTTATTGGTATTTTTTGATGAAACCCATGCCGTTTCGGTCGGATTGCAACCGGTTTACTATAAAGTGCTCTTTTTCACATTACTCAGTGCTTGTGTCGTTGCCGCATTACAAACCGTTGGCGCTATTTTGGTTATCGCCATGGTGATTACCCCGGGGGCTACCGCTTATCTTTTAACAGATCGCTTTAAAACCTTAGCTTTAATAGCCGTTTCTCTTGGCATCACCACTAGTGTATTAGGGGTTTATCTCAGTTACTATTTAGATGGCGCAACGGGCGGCATTATCGTGTGTTTTCAAACCGCACTTTTCTTACTCGCTTTTTTCTTTTCCCCCAAATACGGGATCATTAGCCAGAAATTGCTGACAAAAAAGGAGCAAACGAATGAATAATCTACTCAATTGGTTTGCTGAACCCTTCCAATACCCATTTATGCTGCATGCCCTCGCCACCGCCCTCATTGTTGCGGTGATTTGTGCCATTTTATCTTGTTATTTAGTGCTAAAAGGCTGGGCGCTGATGGGCGATGCGATTTCTCATGCGGTGCTTCCCGGCATTGTGGTCGCCTTTCTGTTAGGCATTCCCTTAACAATTGGGGCGTTTTGTGCCGGTCTTATCTGCTCTCTCAGTGTGGGTTATTTAAAAGAAAACAGCCGAATTAAAGAAGATACAGCAATGGGTATCGTTTTCTCGGGCATGTTTGCCCTCGGCATTGTGATGTTTACCAAAATTGAAACGGATCAACATCTCTCTCATATTTTATTTGGTAATTTATTAGGGGTGAGTTTGAGCGAAGTGCTCCAAACCTTATTCATTTCTGCGACTATTTTTATCGTAGTGATATTAAAAAGACGAGATTTTTTGCTCTACTGTTTTGATCTAAGTCACACCCGGGTCGCCGGGCTTTCCCCTAAAATACTCCATTACGGACTGCTGATTTTACTGGCACTAACGATTATCAGCGCCATGCAGGTGGTTGGGGTCATTCTGGTGGTTGCGATGTTGATTTCACCGGGGATCACCGCTTATGTCCTCAGCAAACGTTTTGACGGTATGTTGCTGATTGCCATATCGGTTTCAGTCAGCACAAGCATTATCGGCACGATCATTAGCTATCATATTGATGCCTCAACCGGCCCTTGTATCATTTTATTACAAGCTGCCCTTTTTCTACTGGCGTTGGGTTACACCCGCCTCAAAAATAAGAAAATTTAACATTCATCACATAAAAAGTGCGGTCAGAAAACAACAAGTTTTATCGGTATTATGCAGCACTTACACAATGTTGCTTTTT
>NZ_MLHJ01000037.1 GCF_001998965.1 Rodentibacter rarus | reverse complement strand
CAGGAGAGGTTGGAATCCAGACACTTAGAAATTCGATATTTGGTGGGTCGTGAAGGATTCGAACCTTCGACCAACGGATTAAAAGTCCGCTGCTCTACCGACTGAGCTAACGACCCATATCGCTCAAAAAACTTTGTATATAGTACTGATTTTATTTATCAACGCAAGGAAATTCTTTGATTTCTTTTGTTAGTTGAATGAATAATCAACAATTTTTAGATTGGCTAATAGAAAAGTTAAAAGGCAGAGAATTGCTCTCTGCCTTTTCTAAATAATATCTCTAAAAATTAGTAGGCTAACACAGCACGACGGTTTTTAGAGTATGCTGCTTCATCATGACCTAAAACAGCTGGTTTTTCTTCACCATAAGAAACAGTTGAAACTTTGCTGCTTTCTACGCCTTTACCTGCTAAGAAAGATTTAACAGCATCTGCACGGCGTTGACCTAAAGCGATGTTATACTCTGGTGTACCACGTTCGTCAGTGTTACCTTCAACAACTACTTTTGATGATGGCATTGCGTTTAAGTATGCTGCGTGCGCATCTAAGATTTGAACGTATTCACCTTCGATATTGTATTTGTCAAAACCGAAATAAACGGTGTTGTAACGTTGTTGAAGATCTTCAACAGAATAACCACCAAAAGTTTGACCATTGTTTGCACCGTTACCTGCAGCATCATTGCTGGAAGAGCTACAAGCTGCTAATGCTGCAACAGATGCTGCAACTAATAATGATTTAACAAATTTGCTCATTAGATTTCTCCTAATTACATTTTTTTATTTAGTTAAGTATGGCGACCAAGCAGGAAATTTCACTTGGCCATTACTTCCTGGAAGACTCGCTTTAAAGCGACCATCTGCAGAAACCAATTGTAGCACCTTTCCTAACCCTTGTGTAGAACTATAAATAATCATAATACCGTTCGGGGAAATACTTGGGCTTTCTCCGAGGAAAGAGGTACTTAACACTTCAGAAGCACCGGTCGTGAGATCTTGTTTAACAACATTGTTGTTTCCATTGATCATCACGAGGGTTTTACCATCACCACTGATTTGTGCACTTCCTCTTCCCCCAACAGGTGTCGCACCACCACCATTTGCACTCATACGATACACCTGAGGTGAGCCACTTCTGTCTGAAGTAAATAAAATAGAACTGCCATCCGGCGACCATGAAGGCTCAGTATTATTCCCTGCACTACGAGTTAATTGTGTTGGCGTACCACCATTTGAACTCATTACATAAATATTTAATGTACCATCTTGTGATGAGGCAAAGGCTAAACGAGAGCCATCCGGTGAAAAGGCAGGTGCACCGTTATGACCCGGAAATGAAGCCACTACTTTACGAGCACCGGATCCCAAATCTTGCACGACTAACTGTGATTTCTTATTTTCAAAAGAAACATAAGCCAAACGTTTACCATCCGGTGACCAAGCCGGCGACATAATAGGCTGCGAACTCCGATTCACAACAAATTGATTATAGCCATCATAGTCTGCCACACGCACCTCATAAGGCTGTGAACCCCCATTTTTTTGTACCACATAAGCGATACGGGTTCTGAATGCCCCTCTAATTCCGGTTAATTTTTCAAACACTTCATCACTCACTGTGTGTGCACCATAGCGTAACCATTTATTGGTAACCGTATAGCTATTTTGCGCAAGCACTGCACCCGGTGTACCCGAAGCGCCCACCGTATCAACTAATTGATAAGAAATGTTATATCCACTTCCTGTTGCCGTTACCTGACCTACCACAACCGCATCAATCCCTAATGCAGTCCAAGCTTCAGGATTCACTTCTGAGGCTGAGGTCGGTTTTTGTGGCATTTGTGCCACGGCAATAGGGTTAAATTTTCCACTATTGCGTAAATCATCGGCAACAATCTTACCAATATCTTCCGGTGCTGAACCGGCAAATGGCACAACCGCAATAGGGCGAGCGCTGTCAACACCTTCATCAATAACAATGCGTACTTCATCTTCTGCTACCGCATGACCTGCAATAGCAAAAACCATGGCAAATACGCTTATGAGTTTTTTCATTAATTTCATTTTGTAACCTATAAGTAAACTAATTAACACACTTAAAAAACCATTATTTCGGAGCAAAATCAATACCCATTGATGTATATCTATTGTATACAGCATCCGATGGTGCAGCGGGCACTTTCTTCGTCCTTGCAATAGCAGCTAATGCCGCCGTACAAATATCTTCCGGCCCTGATTCTTTCTGATAACTCAAAATTGTGCCATCACGACCAAGTTGAATTCTCGTCTTGCAAACTTTACCGTTTAAACTAGGTTCTTTCAAGAAACGACGCATGATTTCCCGCTTAACCACTCCAGTATATTGATCACCCACTTTGCCACCGTCACCGGCGCCTAATCCGGCACCGCTTCCTTGAGAGCCGCCTTTATTGGCATTTCCCCCTTTCTGAGCGCTACCACCGCCGATATTGCCACCATTCATAAAATCATCCAAAGCGGCTTGATCTGCTTTACGTCTTGCAGCCGCTTTTGCTTCTGCCTCTGCTTTCGCCTTCGCAGCCGCTGCTTTTGCCTCCGCCTCGGCTTTCGCCTTCGCTTCAGCTTTAGCCTTAGCTTCTGCAGCCGCCTTCGCTTTGGCCTCAGCTTCTGCTTTCGCTTTTTCCTTTGCTTTTTCTTCGGCCTGTTTTTTCGCTTTTTCCGCAGCCTCAGCGGCTTTCGCCTTCGCCTCTTCTTCGGCCTGTTTTTTCGCTTTTTCCGCAGCCTCAGCGGCTTTCGCCTTCGCCTCTTCTTCTGCTTGTTTTGCCGCTGCAGCTAAACGTTTTGCTTCAGCCTCTGCTTTTAATTTCGCTGCCTCAGCAGCTTGCTTGGCTTTTGCCTCTTCTGCTTTTTGTTTCTCTAAAGCTTGCTGGCGGGCCATTTCCTGCTGTTTTTGTTTTTCGATCTCTTGTTGCTGACGCTCAAGCTCCTTTTGACGTTGGATTTCTTGCTGGCGTTTGAGTTCTTGCTGCTTGGCTATCTCTTGTTGATTAACTTCTTCAGCCTCAACGGGTGGTTTTTCTTCCATAACAGGTTCAGGCTTTTTCTGCTTATCCGCTTGCCCTTTTTTCTGTTGCTGAATTCGTCCCCACTCTTGTGCTGCATTGCCGGTATCCACCATCACAGCACCTATCGCATTGCCTTCTCCTTCGCCTCCGCCCATAATTTCAACCGTTTGAAATAAAGAGCTCCAAATTAACAGCCCAAACAAGGCAAGGTGCATAAGAATCGAAATGACAAACGCACTCGCTCCTTTTTTTTGTCGATTATTCTGCACGTTTTACCTACTCTACTAAATTGGGTTTGTCATTAAACCAACGGATTTAATGCCGGCTAAATGAAGCAAATTTAATGCCTTAATGACTTCTTCATAAGGCACTTCTTTTGCGCCTCCCACCAAAAACATTGTGTTGTTATCTTTATCAAATTCTTGCTTTGATAACTGAGTCACCATTTCTTCCGTTAAGCCTTCCTGACGTTCCCCGCCAATAGAAAGCGTATACTGCCCCACGCCGGAAACTTCCAAAATAACGGGGGTTTTATCTTCATTTGACACATTTTGGCTTTGCACGGAATCCGGCAATTCAACTTGTACGCTCTGACTAATAATTGGTGCCGTTGCCATAAAAATCAGCACGAGAACCAGTAATACATCCAAAAACGGAACAATATTAATTTCAGATTTAATTTCTTTGCGTGAACGACGAGTCATATTTTCCTCTAAAACTTCACTAAAAATGACCGCACTTTTCTTAAAGTGCGGTTGATTTCCTCGTTATTTTCTTAATGGGAATGAGGCGCTTTACCAAAGGCTTGACGATGTAGAATCGTCGTGAACTCATCAATAAAGTTACCATAATTTTGTTCAATCGCATTAACTCGTAGGCTTAAGCGGTTATACGCCATCACCGCAGGAATAGCGGCAAACAAGCCGATTGCTGTGGCAATCAATGCCTCTGCAATACCCGGTGCAACCATTTGTAATGTTGCTTGTTTTGCGCCACTCAATGCCATGAAAGCATGCATAATTCCCCATACTGTACCGAATAGACCAATATAAGGGCTAACGGAAGCAACCGTTGCCAAAAAGGGAACACGGCTTTCAAGGGTTTCAATCTCACGGTTCAAGGCAAGATTCATCGCTCGGGTGGTGCCCTTAATAATGGCTTCAGGCGCATCAGCATTCACTTGTTTTAAACGTGAAAACTCTTTAAAACCCACAAAGAAAATCTGTTCGCTTCCTGTTAGGACATCACGGCGATTTGATAACCCTTCATATAATTTATTCAAATCCTCACCGGACCAGAAACGATCTTCAAAGGTATTGGCTTCTTTTAATGCATTCGTCAAAACACGGCTACGTTGAATGATAATTGCCCAAGAAATGATTGAAAATAAAATTAAAATGACAATAACAAGTTGTACGACAATACTTGCTTTTAGAAAAAGATCCAAAAAATTGAGTTCTGCAGTCATTACCTACTCCGAGAAGGTTATATCGTTTGAAAAGGCGGATTTTATTTCCCTTGGAATTGCCGCCGGTTTCATTTTACCAAGATCAACATAGGCTACCTTCACGGTAGCCTTTGAGAGTATTATTGTTTCCCGCATCAGCCGTTGCTCAAAAAGGAGAGTCGCCCCTTTAATTGCGGTCAGTTCCGTTTCAACAATAAGATAATCATCGAGTTTTGCCGGAACACAATAATCAATCGCCATCGATTTGACAACAAAGGCGTGCTGTTGTTCCTGCATTAATACTTGTTGAGAAAAATTTTGTTTTCTTAAATATTCCGTTCTTGCCCGTTCAAAAAAATGCAGATAACGTGCATGGTAAACTACTCCACCTGCATCTGTATCTTCATAATAAACTCGCACAGGGAAACGAAAGATTTTTGAATCCACCTTTATTTTCCTTAATTCAACAATTTAGGGCTGTGTATTTTAGAGTCAGTTTTTACTCTTCGCAAGTACTTTCAAATCAGCAAAATCTAATTTACGAATAATGTAAAACTATCGATACGAGAAATGCCAAATAGCCAAAATAAGGAAAAAACACGGCTTTCCAAAAAGTGCGGTTAATTTCAAAGCCCATTCCATGGATCCAGGCGCAAACCACACCCCAGAGAATAAAAAGCACTAACAGTGGATTCGCTGTTCTTAATTGAGTGGAAAAAAGATTGAAATTAAACAACAGGGCGAGGGTTAATACCACCGCCAAGATAAATGAAAGGGTTCTTAACGAACCCTTATTAACATATTGATAGAGAAACTGAATCATTATTCGTCAAATTGCCCTAAATTTTCTTTGTTTTTGGTGACTTTTACGCTTGCAAAGATTGCCGCTAAAATACCCACTACCCAAATTACATATAACATCTCATATCTCCTTTAGTATAATGAGTTTGTGTTTTCTTCCACAAAGCGTTCATCCAAACGACCAAACATTTTGAAGTATGACCAAATGGTATAAGCCAAGGAAATCACCACAAAGACTAGTGCCAAGAAAAGCATCCAAGTGAGCGTTAATTCGCTAGATGTAGCATCCCACATTAACAAGCTTTGCTCCGGATGTGAGCTTGAAGGCATCACAAATGGGAACATGGATACCGCAGCTGTGATAATCACACCTGCCATTGTTAATGAGGAGAATAAAAATGCGAAGCCACAACGGTTTGCTTTAGAGAACGCCACATTTAATAAGGCACTCACCACAGCTAAGGCCGGGAAGATCCATAAAATCGGCATTTCATTGAAGTTGCTAAACCACGCACCGGTTTCAACCGCCACTTCTTTACCCATCGGAGAGGAAGGTGCAAAGTGATCAATCGTGCTGGTCACGACATAACCGTCTTTGAAGTATAACCATACACCGGCGAGGATAAAGGCGATTAAGGTGACAAAGGCACCGATTTGACTAATCGAACGCACACGATCTCTGAGTTCAGCAGTGGTTTTCATCTGCAACCAGTTTGCACCGTGAGTCATGAGCATTGCAAGGCTAATCAGACCGCATAATAAGGCAAATGGATTTAACAAAGCAAAGAATGACCCTGTATAAGTAACCTGTGCAATTTCATTAAATTCAAATGGTACACCTTGTAGTAAGTTACCAAATGCGACACCGAACACTAATGCAGGCACTAAACCGCCGGCAAACAAGCCCCAATCCCATACGGCACGCCATGTCGGGTTATCAATTTTTGCACGATACTCAAAACCGAGTGGACGGAAGAATAATGCGGCTAATACCAACACTAATGCAATATAAAAGCCGGAGAATGATACCGCATAAACAATCGGCCAGGCTGCAAACACAGCACCACCGGCGGTTAATAACCAAACTTGGTTACCATCCCAGTGCGGTGCAATTGAGTTAATCATAATACGGCGTTCTACCTCTTTTTTACCGGCAAGAGGTAAAAGTGCGGTCACGCCCATATCAAATCCATCAGTAACAGAGAAACCGATCAATAATACAACGACTAACACCCACCAAATAAAACGTAGAAATTCATAATCAATCATAATTCGTCTCCTGCTTATTTAGATGATTGTTCAAAATAGTATTTGCCGGTTTTCAATGCACTCGGACCTAAACGTGCATATTTAAACATTAAATACATCTCAACAATGATAAACGCCATATAAAGAGCACAGATTAAACCGATAGAGAACCAAAGATCACCTACACCTAAATTTGAAGCAGATACCCCAACTGGTAACACCTCATAAATTGCCCATGGTTGACGACCATATTCGGCTAAGAACCAACCACATTCAATAGCAATCCAAGGTAAAGGCAAGCTCCATACTAATGCTCTTAGCAATAATGGGCTTTGTGTCACTTTATTGCGTAGATTTTGAACAAATGCACCCAATGCTAATAAGGCAAGTAAACCACCCACAGCCAACATGGCACGGAATGCCCAGAAGTTAGGACCGACATTTGGGATAGTATCACGTGCGGCTTGTTTAATTTGTTCTTCTGTTGCATCAACCACTTTATCGGTATAGCGTTTTAACAACAAACCAAAACCAAGATCTTTTTTCACTTCTTCAAATTTTGCTTTCGTTTCAGGATTCACTTGCCCTGATGCTTTTTTCTCAGCTTTTAACTGAGTGAAAAGATCATAAGCGATAATACCACTGCGAACGCGTTGCTCATTTAAAGCTTGGAGTTCTTTTAACCCGGTGATTTCTTTATCAAAAGAACGGGTTGCCACAATACCGCCAATCATTGGTACGCTGATTTCAAAATCATTTTTCATTTCAGCCGTATTCGGAATAGCAGCGATATGAAATGATGCCGGCGCTGGTTGAGTTTCAAACTCCGCTTCCATTGCGGCTAATTTGACCGGTTGGGCTTTACCAATGTCATAACCTGACTCATCACCCAGAATTAATACGGAAAGAGAAGCAATAAAACCAAAGGTTGCGGCAATTGAGAAAGAGCGTTTTGCAAATCCAAGATCGCGACCTTTTAATAGATAGTATGCACTGATTCCTAATACAAAGAATGAACCGGTGACATAACCGGCAGAAAGGGTATGTAAGAATTTACTTTGCGCAACCGGATTTAACCATAAATCCATGAAGCTGGTCATTTCCATACGCACGGTTTCAAAATTGAATTCTGATGCTACCGGATTTTGCATCCAACCGTTTGCCACCAAAATCCACATGGCAGAAAGGTTTGAACCAAATGCCACACAGTATGTTGCTAGCAAATGTTTACCTTTAGATAAACGATCCCAGCCAAAGAAGAATAAACCAACAAAGGTTGATTCTAAGAAGAATGCAAGTAATGCTTCAATCGCCAATGGCGCACCGAAAATATCACCTACATAGTGTGAATAATAGGACCAGTTAGTACCAAATTGGAATTCCATAATGATACCGGTAGTCACCCCAAGGGCAAAGTTAATACCAAATAACTTACCCCAGAATTTTGTCATATCTTTATAGACTTCTTTGCCTGTTACAACATAGGTGGTTTCCATAATTACTAATACGAAAGTCAAACCTAATGTTAAAGGGACAAAAATGAAGTGATATAACGCAGTTAAGGCAAACTGCAAGCGAGAAAGTTCAACAACGTCTAACATCTCAACCTCTTGTAAAAATTACAAGTCATTCACTATGATTAATAAAGGTTACCCTTAAATAACCACCCCAAACTTAACCTCGTTAAAAACAACTGGATTAAGCAAATACTGAATATCCACACACAACAAATCCTTTTGTAAATTTCAACAAAACAATAGGTTATAACGTAGATAACTCAAGATACGTGGCTATTCTACTACTAATCATAAGGATAAAAAACATCAAAAACGTTATATCGATCACATTTTTGATATAAACAGGGAAATAACCTTTATAAATTATATTTTTACAAATTGATCCATATCAATTTTAAAAATTTTTTAATAAAAAGAAATTAACCATATAACGCAAAATTAATTGTTCATATAATTCAATACAAAAATATTGGGTATTTTTTATTCACGCAAAAAAACAAAACAGCTTTCTAACATTATTTTTACAATTCCGAATTGAAATTAAATTTGAATAAAATTTGTCCATAAAATAATAAACATCTCCTAGCCTTATTCCTCAAAACTGGTATGATCTGCACAGTTTTTAACTTTTTGAGGTTTTTATGCTTTATTTAGAATTTTTATTCTTATTATTAATGCTTTATGTGGGAAGTCGCTTTGGCGGTATCGGATTAGGTGTTGTGTCCGGTATTGGATTGGCCATTGAAGTATTTATATTCCGTATGCCGGTGGGAAAGGCCCCGATTGATGTTATGCTTATCATTCTTGCCGTAGTCACTTGTGCTTCCGTACTGGAAGCAGCCGGCGGTTTGAAATTTATGCTACAAATTGCAGAACGTATTTTACGCAAAAATCCTAAACGTGTTACCTTGCTTGGTCCGTTAGTCGTTTATTTCCTGACTTTTATGCTAGGTACCGGTCACTCTGTTTATACGATTATGCCAATCATTGGTGATGTCGCATTAAAAAACAAGATTCGCCCTGAACGCCCAATGGCTGCTTCTTCTGTTGCCTCTCAACTTGCGATCACCTCTAGCCCCCTTTCCGCAGCCGTTGTCTTCTACTTAGGTAAGATTACAGCGATGCCGGGTTTTGAGCACATCAGCCTATTAGATATTATTTGTGTGACCGTCCCGGCGACCCTTGCAGGGACCATTGCACTTTCCTTATATAGTATGCGTCGTGGTAAAGAATTAGAACAAGATCCCGAATATCAACGTCGTTTAACAGACCCCGTATGGCGGGATCGTATTTTAAATACCACAAGCACAACGTTAAACGAAACACTTCCTAAAGGTGCTAAAAAATCGGTTTACCTTTTCTTATTAGCGCTAATTGTTATTGTCGCTATCGCAATGATTCCTGAAATTCGCACAATCGGTACAGGAAAAGCGATTTCAATGTCGCTCATTATTCAAATGATGATGCTTTGTTTTGGGGGAATCATTTTACTTGCAACCAAAACCAATCCACAAATTGTGCCGAATGGCGTTGTCTTTAAATCTGGTATGGTGGCGGCCATTGCCATTTATGGTATTGCCTGGATGAGTGATACTTACTTTCAATATGCTATGCCGGAATTTAAAGCGGCAATCACCGATATGGTGCAAACCTATCCTTGGACATTTGCCCTTGCTTTATTTGCGGTGTCGGTTGTGATTAATAGCCAAGCAGCAACAGCAGTGATGTTACTTCCTGTCGGGATTGGTTTAGGCATCCCAGCCCCAATCTTAGTGGGATTAATGCCAGCAACCTATGCTTATTTCTTCATCCCAAATTATCCATCGGATATTGCAACCGTAAATTTTGATGTTACGGGTACAACAAAAATTGGTAAATATTATTTCAATCATAGCTTTATGGTTCCTGGTTTGATTGGAGTTGGTGTTGCTTGTCTTGTGGGACTGACCGTTGCAGAATTAATCATTCGCTAATTTCCTTAAAAGCACCTAAAAAGGTGCTTTTTCTTTGCTCAAATTTCTCAAAAGTGCGGTCATAAACACATTATTTTTTTATAAGCACGATTAATAGAAACCACTATTTGAATAATAAAGAAAGTTATTATTTTAAGACTGAGTAAGATAAACAATGTCTATTACAACCTTTATCTTTGTAAAGATAAATACTACATAAAAAGGAAGAAAGAAGACTTAGAAAATATTGAAGTGATTTAGGGTGGTGAACTAAGCAGAATTGGTCTTAACAGCAAGTGGCTTACTGCACGCATCCCTGCGGGATTTCTACCTAGCCCACCATTGAAGGTGTTCCAGTCTGTGCGACATAAAACAATACAAAAGGTTTTTCAACCTATTAAGCCACTTTTCAGGAGACCAATCCTGTTTTCCTACCTATCTAGCAGGAATGGTGCGTATCATAGATCCCTTTCACGCCATTGTCAATTTAATGTATTGCTATTCGAAGATTAAATATGCAAATAATTTCCCATATATAAAAACCACCTTCCGGTGGTCTTTATATTGCTATCTTACGCCATAAACAACAATAGTTTTACCATGAGCGTGAATTAAATTTTGGTCCTCCAACATTTTGATGATACGTCCAACTGTTTCACGAGAACATCCCACCATTTGCCCGATTTCTTGACGGGTAATTTTTATCTGCATTCCATCCGGATGTGTCATTGCTTCAGGTTGTTTTGCAAGATTAATCAATGTTTGTGCAATACGCCCTGCCACGTCTAAAAATGCGAGATTACTTACTTGACGGGAGGTATTCTGCACCCGACGGGCCAATTGAGCGGTTAAAAACATCAGAATCTCAGGATTAATTTGGATCAATTGGCGATATTTTTTATAAGAAATTTCAGCAACTTCACAAGGTGTTTTTGTTTTAACCCAAGCAGAACGTTTTGAGCCTTCATCAAATAAGCCCACTTCACCAAAAAATTCACCGGCACTGAGATAAGTTAAAATCATCTCTTTACCTTCATCATCTTTTGCTGAAACCATCACTGTACCTTTAATAACATAATAAAGTGTGGTGGCATCCTCACCGGCATGAATCAATGTCGATTTGGCCGGATATTTATGTAAATGGCAATGTGTCAAAAACCAATCTAAAGCGGGATCCCTTGTCGAACGCTCTTCTGACATTTGCTCCACTTCAACATCTGCATCGATATAATCTGACATATTGACTCCTTATCAGTTCCTATTTCAAAAATTCCATTTTATCCTTTATGTCAATGGATTCGTGCAACTCCGACCAGACAACTACCGCACTTCCATTGCGGATTTTTGTTAATAATTGCGCTTTTTTTTGTGCAAGGGGGATTTCTTCAACACCGTAATCCGTTCCCTCCCGCAATATTACGCTTTCAATAATATTATCAAGCGTTGTCGGTTCTAAGTCTTGCCAGGGAATAATCATATATTTCCTTCATAAAGTCAATCAAGCAAATAGGGGCTCAATAAAGCGCCATTGTTGCTCAAATGATTGATTTGAGGTGGAGCGAAAATTCGTGCGCACATAACGCATAAATTGCCCCTCGCACAACGTCACCAAATGCGCCGCAATAATACGTACATCCACCGCAAAACCTTTTCCCTCTCGTAATTTACGCATTTGCAAAATATTCACAAACTGCATTTCGAGACGATCAAAAAACTGTGCAACACGAGCCTGTAACTGAGCATCTTCAAACATAAGCGCATGACCGGTTAAAATGCGGGTTAATCCCGGGTTTTTACGGGCAAAATCTAAAATCATCTGTAAAATATCATGAACACGATTCATCGTATTCGTTTCATTACGAATAGAGGTATTAATTCTGCTCAGTAAATTGTGTTCGATATTTTCAATCAAGGCTTCAAACATTTTTGTTTTACTTGGAAAATAACGATAAAGTGCTGCCTCAGATACCCCCACTTCTTTCGCTAAACGTGCGGTGGTCATTCTCTCCATTCCTCGCTCGGAATGAAGCATATGGGTCAGTACTGTCAGCACTTGCTGGCGGCGTTCTTTCACCGTCCGTTTTTCGATTTTAGGTGCTTTCACTTCTGGTGTAACTTCTTCCACACCGGATAAAGATAATTGCTCTTCTACCATAAATTATTGTTTACCCGAATGACCAAAACCGCCTTCACCGCGTTCTGTTTCTGTAAATTCATTAACAATATTAAACGCCGCTTGCACGACAGGAACAAATACCAATTGTGCAATACGATCCCCTACTTCTACTTTAAAAGGCTCAGTACCACGATTCCACATTGACACCATCAAAGGGCCTTGATAATCGGAATCAATCAACCCCACCAAATTACCCAATACAATGCCATGTTTATGCCCTAAGCCTGAGCGGGGTAAAATCACCGCAGCAAGATTAGGATCCGCAATATAAATGGATAAACCGGTTGGGATAAGTTTTGTTTCACCCGGTTGAATTTCAAACGCCTCATCGGTCAATGCACGTAAATCTAACCCAGCGGAACCTTCTGTGGCATAAGTTGGCAAAGGAAAGGCTTTCCCAATCCGTTGATCTAAAATTTTTACATCAATTTTTTTCATTTAATACTCCGTTTGAAATTTTTATCACCCAAAGTGCGGTCAAAAATTACCGTGTTTTTTTATATTGTTCGACAATTTCATCGACAAGGTCAGCGGCTAAGTCTTTTTTTGATTGTAGCGTCAGCATTTTACTCCCCGTTTTCCAAAAAAGTTGTAATGCATTTTGCTCGGCATTAAAGACCTGTCCGTTCGACACATCATTGGCACAAATCATATCGAGATTTTTACGTTGTAGTTTATCTTTTGCATAATCAGCAACATGTTGCGTTTCTGCGGCAAACCCTACGGTGAAAGGGCGTTTTTCCTCTAAATGCCCCACATCCGCAATAATATCGGGATTTTTAATGAGCTTGAGCACCATTTCATCCTCTGATTTTTTAATCTTCTGCTCGCACACGTTCACCACGCGATAATCTGCCACAGCAGCACAGCCGATAAAAATATGATTTTTAACCGCACTTTCAAGGGCGGTATGCCACATTTCCCGGGCTGAAATTACATCAATACGATTAACATTTTTCGGGGTAATGAGATTAACGGGACCTGCAATTAGCGTGACTATTGCCCCCCGTTTAGCAAAGGCTTCCGCAATAGCAAACCCCATTTTGCCGGAACTGTGATTGGAAATATAACGCACCGGGTCGATTGACTCACGAGTGGGGCCTGCTGTAATGACGACATTCAATCCTTGTAAATTCTGATCTTGACGAAAGAAAGTCGAAAGTGCGGTCAATATTTCTTCCGGTTCTGACATCCGCCCGGCACCCACATCACCACAAGCTTGGAAACCACTGTTCGGTCCAATTAATTCCACGCCTCTCTCTTGAAGTGCGGTCAAATTTTGTTGTGTTATCTGCTGTGCAAACATTTGTTGATTCATTGCCGGTGCAAGAAAAATAGGGGCTCGGGTTGCTAAACAAAGGGTGGAGAGCAAATCATTCGCCATCCCCACGGTAAAACGAGCAATAAAATCCGCACTTGCCGGTGCAATGACAATTGCCTCCGCCCATTTCGCCAATTCAATATGCCCCATGGCTAATTCTGCTTGTGGATCCAATAAGGACTGTGATACAGCGTTGCCGGAAATCGCCTGCAGGGTAAGCGGGGTAACAAATTCCGCTGCCGCAGGCGTGAGAACAACCCGCACATCAGCTTCGGCTTTACGCAATAAACGAATAAATTCAATGGTTTTATAAGCAGCAATGCCACCGGTTATCCCCACAACAATACGTTTTCCGCTTAAATTCATTGCTTCTCCATAACTGAATAGATTTGTTAGTGTTTAACCACAACTGCCACATTTTACTTCAATTTAACAAAATAAAAAATTTTATTTTTACGATCTTTTCCGCAGATTTTCCCCGCATACATCGCTTAATGTTAAAAGTGCGGTCAAAATTCCAAAAGATTTTGACTAACGTAAGAGAACACAATGGAATCTACCGACCTTATGCCTCGTGAAAAATTATTAAAATACGGAGCCACCGCACTTGCCGATCACGAACTTCTCGCTATTTTTTTACGCACCGGCACAAAAGGTTGCCCCGTAATGCAACTTTCTGCTCAGGTTCTTCAGCATTTTGGCTCACTACGCGCCCTGCTTTCCGCAGATCAAGCCTCTTTTTGCACAATGAAAGGCTTAGGCATCACACAATTTATTCAACTCCAAGCAACCACAGAAATGACCAAACGCTACCTCAAACAAGAAATGGTCAATTCGCACATTTTTCACGATCCCGAAACCGTCAAACTTTATTTACGAACAGAGCTCCAACAGGAAGAGCGGGAAGTTTTTATGGTGCTATTTTTAGATAATCAGCATCGACTCATTAAGAAAGAGCGGTTATTTTTGGGCACGATTAATGTTTCAAACGTATATCCTCGTGAAATTATAAAGGAAGCCCTTTATTGCAACGCTGCTGCACTGATTTTAGCGCATAATCATCCCTCAGGAATTGCCGAGCCTAGCTATGCCGATCAAATCATTACACAAAAAATTTGTGATTCGGCTGAATTAATGGAAATTCGAATTCTTGATCATTTTATCGTAGGAAAAAATGATTGTTATTCTTTTGCCGAACATCGCTTACTTTAAATTTGATATTTAAAGTAAGCGCTTTTACACTTCTCCCTAAGGAAAATCGCATTTATGCTTGAGAAATAAAAATAAAGCCAGTATAATCTGCGACCTTTAATATAGTAAGCGGGTCGGATTTAGCGCGACCTGACGAGGTAACGAGCTTGGTTTAAACCAAGTTTAAACAATCCGAACCGTAAGCTCGAGCTTATATTTAATTATTGGAGATTATTATGTCTAGAGTTTGTCAAGTAACAGGCAAGCGTCCAGCTGTGGGTAACAATCGCTCACACGCAATGAATGCGACTCGTCGTCGTTTTCTTCCAAACCTTCATACTCACCGTTTCTGGGTGGAAAGTGAAAAACGTTTCGTAACTTTACGCTTAACAGCGAAAGGTATGCGTATTATTGATAAAAAAGGCATTGATGCAGTGTTAGCTGAAATCCGTGCTCGTGGCGAAAAAATCTAAGGAGCTAAAACATGGCAGCGAAAGGCGCACGTGAAAAAATCCGTTTAGTTTCTACAGCAGAGACCGGTCATTTCTACACCACTGATAAAAATAAACGTAATATGCCTGAAAAAATGGAAATCAAAAAATTTGATCCGGTAGTGCGTAAACACGTTATTTATAAAGAAGCAAAAATCAAATAATTTTGCTGACTTGAAAAAGCCCGAGATGACTCGGGTTTTTTTGTACACAAAATCTATTCACGATCTCAACTATGCCCGAATTACCCGAAGTCGAAACCGCCCTACGGGGTGTCAGCCCTTATTTAAAAGGGTTTATGATTGAAAAAATTGTCGTTCGCCAGCCACAATTGCGTTGGGCGGTTTCGCCTGAATTGGTGGCATTGGAGAAGATCAATATTCTCAAGCTTACCCGCCGTGCAAAATATCTCATCATCCATACCGATCAAGGCTATATCATCGGACATCTAGGTATGTCCGGTTCTGTGAGAATCGTGCCACACGACAGCCCCATTGATAAGCACGATCATATAGACATTGTGATGAATAACGGAAAATTATTACGCTATAACGATCCTCGCCGTTTTGGTGCTTGGTTGTGGACAAAAAATCTTGAGGAATTTCATCTTTTTTTAAAGCTTGGCCCGGAACCCCTTTCTGATGAATTTAACGCAGAATATTTGTTTAAAAAATCCCGTAAAAAACTGACCGCACTTAAAACCTTCCTGATGGATAACGCCGTTGTAGTCGGTATCGGAAATATTTATGCTAATGAAACGCTATTTTTATGCGGTTTGCATCCGCTCAAATTAGCGACCAATCTCACCCGGAAACAATGCGAACTTATTGTTACTACGATCAAAAATGTCCTTTCTAAAGCGATTGAACAAGGCGGTACAACCCTCAAAGATTTCTTACAGCCCGATGGGCGCCCCGGTTATTTTGCGCAAGAACTATTGGTTTATGGCAATAAAAACAAACCTTGTCCAAAGTGCGGGACAAAAATTGAAAGTTTAATCATTGGGCAACGCAATAGCTATATTTGTCCACATTGCCAAAAGAAAAGGTAAAATTAAGCCCGCTTAAAATGGGCTTTCAATTTGCCGTTTTTCGTGATCGAGCCATACACTTAAAAGAATATTGTTCCTCATGCTTAATTAAGGAGTAGACAACTATTTTACTGAGTGTGTTTTGCCTTAAGAACGGTGTTCTTATCTTAGCTTGAGTTTTTTCCATTTAAATTTAGAATATGCCCATTGCTGAATGGGTAATTCTTAGCCTCTCTGAGCTGATCATTTAAATTCTACGTCTCAAAAGTTAACCAGGAATAACAAAATGACTGAACAAAACCTTGCACTCAAACTTTGTTCTGATTCAATGATGATTCACTTTAATCAAGAATTTCTTGAAAAGTTACAACTTATTCCCTGGTGTCGAGAATTTGGCACGAAAGATAAACTTCAACATATTGAAGACTATACTTTTTCTGCTATGTTTGTTGATGCCGATCTCGCTTATTCCAAAGAAAATTTATTGTGTTGGATAAGAGTATTGAAAAATGATGGCTGGCTATTAATGGAAAGCATTGCTAAAAAAACACCTGAAATGCTGACCGCACTTTTCCCTGAGCTTCTCACATTTCACGAAAACCCAAACCCAAATCCAAATCTTAATATTTGGATTTTCAGTAAAAATACCGTCAATGTGCCTGAACTTGAATCACAAATACTCCGGATGTTGAGTGAAAAGGCACCGACTGACCGCCTTCTTCCGCTATTAGACAAAATGGAATATGCCTCACCACATTCTACTTTGCCTCACTTTATTCGAAGTAAATTATTTCATAATCAACCTTCTGTTAGTCAAGAAGGTTGGCAACGTTTATTTGAAAGAACACTAAACGCCCTAAGAAATATTTATGCCGCCTCAAATATTTTAGCCCAGGGAAACTATCAATTAGGATTTCAACAACGAGAAAAAATTTTAGGCAACAATCATCTACGCCGAACGCCAACCCCACCACCGGAACACTTCTATGAGAAACGTTGGAAAGGCGAACATTTAGCGGGAAAAACAATAGTAGTTTGGACTGAATTCGGTTTAGGTGATGAAATTATGTTTGCACAATTGGCTTATTATTTTAAAAAGCAAGGCGCAAAAAGCGTGAAATGGATTGCACAAAGCCCTATCGTTTCGCTCCTTTCTAGCCACCCGGATATTGATCAGGTGATTGATTCCGCCAAATTAGGTAAACAAGCGAAAATTCTAGGAGAATTTGATTACTGGGTTTACCCTCACGAAATTTTAGCCTATGTGAGTACACCGTTTCAGTATTTACCCAAACGCTCGCCTTATCTTTTTGCACGATCAACGGCTCAAAGAAAAACGGCGAATTTATTTCCGGATACGGGTAATTTAAAGGTGGGTATTGTCTGGCGCGGTGATCCAATGAATGAAAATGATAAGGCTCGTTCTATTCATCATTTAGACTATATTGAAACCTTATTTCAAATGACGGGAATTGATTGGTATTGTCTCCAAAAAGTCTGTAATGAACAAGAAATACGACTACTTAAAAAATATAATATTCCGCATATCGCCAAAAATGCGAAAGATTTCGCCCAAACGGCAGCAATGATGACACATTTGGATTGCCTTGTCTCAACCTGTACTTCTGTTATTCACGCCGCAGGTGCAATGGGTATACCAAGTTTGTTAATGTTATCCTATGTGGGGGATTGGCGTTGGGGCTTAGTTGGCTCAACCAATCTTTGGTATCCCACCGTTCAAGTCTTTCGTTGCCTCTCACCATTACCAGTTTGGGATAGTGTGATTGAAGAAGTACAACAAGCATTAATTGAACGTATAAATTGGAAACAATAAATTAACCAACCTCACTTGTATGTCCCGGTATTACGTTGACTGCTACATAATACCGGATTTATTAGCGACATTTGTGCAAATTAACATTCCAGTTTGCACCGGAATAAATGCCGTAAGTTTTAGAGAAACTCGCCATATTCAAGGCAAATGAAACATTGAGTAAACTGTTTAAATAAAGCAACGGTTTTCCTTCTTCCACATCACCAAAACTACTCACATAGGGCATTTTTCCCGAATATTTAATCTGATTTCCTTCTTTTATTTCAACACAGGCGACATCGCCTTTCTTAATATTAGATTTTTCTAATAACTCATCGCTAATATTTGTCCAAATATTGCCATATTGAATATCTAAAATAGGAATATTGCCTTTTAAATGTGTTTGCTCTAATACCGCTTTTTGATAGGGAATTTCCAACACGTTCTTCTCTAACTCATTGCCCACTTCGTCAAATGAGATCGTCCCGGAGGCAAGTCTTGCACCGGTGTAAGCATAAACATCACGCCCATGGAAAGTATAAGATTTTTCAGAGCCGGATAGTCGATTTTTCTTTTCATCAATTTCTCTTACGGATTCAATGCCTAAATGTTCTGCCACGAGGGTTAAGGTGCCGTTATCTGGCGTGACGAAATAATGGCCTGTTTTGGTTTTTAGCACGACAGATTTACGATCTGTTCCCACACCGGGATCAACCACACTCACAAAAACGGTTCCTGCTTTCCAATAAGGGGCGGTTTGATATAAACGATAAGCCGCCTCCCAAATATCATAAGGTGGAATTTCGTGGGTTAGATCAAACATTTTTAGGTTTTCATCTACCGAAAACGCCACACCTTTCATCGCAGAAACCGCACCATCTTTTAAACTGAAATCCGTTTGTAAAACAAGGGCATTATCCGCTAAAACCGCTTTGGAAAAAGCGAGCATCAGAATGAAGGGTAAAAGTTTTTTTGTCATATTTTTTTCTCCTTATACAATAACCAAATTAAGTCAGAATCTGATACTAGAGGTTTCGGGTGTTTTTCTCAATGTTTATTTAGAAAAGTTTTAAACATTAAAACCGATTTTTTAGAAATTCAACACTCAAAATCTTTCTTAAATTTAACCGCACTTTACCCTTTTATTAGGGCGATCACTTTATCGCCGAAAAAGTAAAACACTAATCCGAATCCAACAATCATCAACCCAATAAATTTCGTGATGTTGACCTCTCGCACAGGCATACCGATTAAGCCGAAGTGATCAATCGTTGACGCAGCGAGTAGTTGCCCTATGATGATAAAAAATAACATCGCAGTAATACCGAGTTTAGGGGCGAGCAATATTGTCGTAAACACCGCTAATGCGCCCAACGCCCCACCCAATAATTTCCACCAAGGTTGATGAGGAAGTGCGGTTAAACCTTGCCATAAATCTGCTTTAAATAAGGCAATAAAAAAGAGTAGGATTGTCCCCACTGCAAAGGAAATAAAGGTGGCGATAATAGGCTCGTTACCTACTGCTTTGGCAAGCTGAGTATTAATAGCGGACTGGGAGGCAAGTGCGACCCCCGCAATGAATGCAATTAAGATATAAATGAAAAACATAAGACCTCCAAACGGGGAAAATTATAGAAGTTTTGGAATAATCGTCAAATGGGAAAATTTCACAAAAAATAACCGCACTTTATTTCTTTGTTCGTCTAATTACACGCTTGTTTTATCGTGCTATACTCGCCGCCCATCATTTACAGAGAAATTATCATTATGATAAAAAAAGCAGGCTTAACAGGGCTTCTGTTATTCGGTATGTTTTTTGGTGCCGGCAATTTAATTTTTCCCCCGAGTTTGGGCGTATTATCCGGCGATCACTTTTGGCCGGCGATTTTAGGTTTTGTTTTATCCGGTGTTGGCATCGCTATTCTCACCTTGATTATCGGTATGCTAAACCCCAAAGGCTATGTGGATGAAATTTCTCAAAAAATTTCACCTTGGTTTGCGACCCTTTATTTAGTCATCCTCTATCTTTCAATTGGTCCTTTTTTCGCCATTCCCCGCACAGCCACTGTTGCTTATGAAGTTGGTGTTTCCCCAATGTTATCCCAAAATATAAGTGAACAAGGTTTAAGCGTATTTACCTTACTCTATTTTCTTACGGCCTATTTTATCGCACTTCATCCATCAAAAATTTTAGATAGCATAGGTCGTCTTCTCACCCCAATTTTCGCCCTATTAATTGTACTTTTAATGGGATTGGGGATCGCCAAATATGGGGCTGAGTTCCCTCCGCCGGCAACGGGAGATTATATAAAAAACGCCTTTGGAACCGGCTTTATTGAAGGGTATAACACGTTAGATGCACTCGCTTCTGTGGCATTTAGCGTGGTGGCAATTCAAACATTAAAGCAACTGGGTTTTCGTTCCCGGAAAGAATATATCTCGACAATTTGGCTGGTGGGGATAGTGGTGTCATTGGGTTTTAGTGTGCTTTACATTGGGCTTGCTTACCTTGGTAACCATTTCCCGGTTCCACAGGATGTGATGAATGCCGACACCAATAAAGGCGTATATATTTTATCTCAAGCCACACAAGCGATTTTTGGCGAATCCGCCCAATGGTTTTTAGCGGTGATGGTTGCCATGACTTGCTTCACCACCACCGCGGGGTTAATTGTTTCCACCGCTGAATTTTTCGCAACCCGTTTCCCCCGTTTTTCCTATAAACACTATGCGACCCTGTTTACCTTGCTTGGATTGGGCGTTGCCAATTTAGGTTTGAATGCCATTATTCGTTTTTCACTCCCCGTATTACTCATTCTTTACCCGATCACCATCACCATTGTGATGTTGGTGGTCGTGAATAAATGCTTTTCGTTGTCAAAACGAGGGATGCAACTCACGATTGCCTTCGTCACCGTTGTTTCACTCACCGGTGTATTGGGCGAACAATACCAAGTTTTATTCATTACCGAATGGATAAATCGCCTACCCTTTGCCGACCTTTCATTGCCGTGGTTAATGCCGGCATTTGTGGGTTTAACGCTTGCAATGATTTTGCCTCGTCAAAAAGG
This sequence comes from Rodentibacter rarus, assembly GCF_001998965.1. Taxonomy (GTDB): domain Bacteria; phylum Pseudomonadota; class Gammaproteobacteria; order Enterobacterales; family Pasteurellaceae; genus Rodentibacter; species Rodentibacter rarus. Next base: position 1,460 of record NZ_MLHJ01000037.1, on the reverse strand, counting down.
GGGATAAGCCGCTCAAAGTGCGGTTGATTTCACAATAGAATTAAGGGCTCGCTATCTTCATCATCAAAAAACGCACCTTTTGGTGCGTTTTTTCATCCGGTTATTTTACATTTTCCCACCAAGGTGTTTTGGGTAATTCACGATGGATATGGAAAATTTGCCCAATACGAGGGGTGGCAATGTCAAAATTTGCCTCATTAGCAGCCTGAGTAAAACGCTCAATCGGTTCTTTCCAAGAATGATTGGCAAGATCAAATTTCCCCCAGTGAATAGGCATTGCTTTAGTTGCGTGAATCGCTTTCAAGGCTTGTATTCCCTGTTCCGGTGTTTCGTGAATCAACGCCCATTTAGGATCATAAGCACCGTTTTCTATCATCACAAAATCAAAGGGGGCATAGTTGGCGATAATATCGGCATAGTGGTTACCGTAGCCGCTATCGGCACTAAAATACAAAGATAAATCAGGCGACTTCACCACATAACCGCCCCAAAGTGTCGGATTTTGCACGTTCATTTCACGTCCGCTAAAATGACGGTGCTGTTTTAGTCACCCATTCAATGGGCGGCACTATCGGTTGGCGAGCGGCAATGCGTAGCGACAAGGTGAAAGCGATTGTCTCGTATGAGCCGGGTGGTACACCCTTTGTTTTCCCTGAAACGGAAATACCGAAAATCACCAAAGCCAAATTTGAACATTTATCTGCCACCGCAATAGGCGTGCCGATGAATGACTTTATGAAACTGACTAAAATCCCGATTGTGCTGTACTACGGCGATTACATTAAGCTCGGTTCTGACAATGTTGGAGAAGATAAATGGGGTACAGAATTTGCTATGGCAAAACAGTTTGTGGATACCATCAATAAACACGGGGGCGATGCGACACTTATTCATTTACCAACTCTCAATATCAAAGGCAATTCCCACTTCCTAATGGGCGAAAAAAACAATCAACAACTTGCCGATTTAATGGAAAAATGGCTGAAAGAAAAAGGATTGGATAAATAACCTCTAAATCAAGATGGGATAGCTTGCCAAACAATCTATCCAGTGATAACACTCAAGAAACCGGGCATAGATATACTGTTGGTATTGATTATTTTGTGATACCGCAATACGTTAAGTTATTTACCGAATTTCGCCAAGATTATCGAAAACATTATGTTAATCAAACATTTCAACGTAAAACTAAAGAAAATACCACGGCAGTAGGTATGCGGGTTTATTGGTAAGTATCAACGGTACGATTAATCTTCAACCAAAGTGCGGTCACTTTTACGGTATTATGTAGCAAATGCACAAAAACAGAAATTTTAACAGAACGTAGGGACACACTGCGTGTGTCCGTTATAGAATCAAATTATTTCAATAGGTTAAAATTCGGACACACGCAGTGTGTCCCTACCGCTTTTCCCAAAAAAATCGCCTTTTCAACGGCTCGAAATCTGAAATTTAGCCCT
>NZ_MLHJ01000036.1 GCF_001998965.1 Rodentibacter rarus | reverse complement strand
GATTTTATAACGGACACACACCGTGTGTCCCTACATTTTAAATAATCTAGCGCAACGCTTTCTCAATTTTCTCAAATAAATCCTTGGAAAGATTTTCAACGCTGCTTAAACGTTCCAATGCCCGTTTCATCAGGGTTTGACGTTGGGCATCGTAGCGGGCGAAACGGATAAGCGGTTCGATTAAACGTGCCGCCACTTGTGGGTTGGCTTCGTTAAGTCGAATTAACACATCCGTTAAAAAACGATAGCCTGAGCCGCTGATTTCGTGGAAAGCCTTAAGATTTTGATTGGCAAAACTGCCCACCAATGCACGCAGGCGGTTCGGATTGTTGAAATTAAAACTCGGGTGATCCATCAAATGATTCACAATTTCTAACACATTATCATCCGGTCGGGTGGCTTGTAAGGCAAACCATTTATCCATCACAAGACCATCGTGTTGCCATTTTTGCTCAAAATCCGCAAGCAAGGTATCACGACACGGGAGAGCGGCTTTGGTTGCCGCTGTCAGTGCGGCAAGCGTATCTGTCATATTATTTGCTGCATTGTAATGCTTATGAACAAGATTATTGCCAAGAGAGGTATAAGCCAAATAATTTAAGCAGAGGTTACGCATGGCTCGCAAAGCAATATCTTGTTGCGTGATACGGTATGCTTCCAAGCGAATATGATTATAGGTTTTAAGCAGGGGTTCTTTGAGATATTCGGCAATGGCTCGCACAATAAATTCCCGTGCCGCGACAATACCATCGGGATCAATCGTTTTGAAACTCTCGGCAAATTCAATTTCTCTTGGCAAGGTAAGAATTAACGTCGCCAACTCAATATCCGCTTCATAATTTTCCAACACTTGTAAAAGTGCGGTCAAAATTTGAGGCGAAATTTCAAAATCTTCTCCCTGCTGGAAATGGCTAACGTTACGACGTAACTCATTCGTCAATAACATCTGCGCCGCATCCCAACGTACAAAGGCATTATCGGCAAATTTTAACAAAGTGAGAAGTTGGTCGGTGGTGTAATCATAGTCCAATTTCACCGGAGCAGAAAAATCTTCCAACAAAGCAGGAACCGGGCGTCCATAAATACCGTGAAATTCAAACACTTGATCTTTTTCTGTGATATTGAGTACACCACTTAATGCTTTGCCGTCATATTGAAGCATTTGTTTTGTGCCGTCTTGGGCATATAACGCTATTTTTAGCGGAATATGTAAATTCACTTTTTCCATTTGATCCGCTGTCGGTGGGGTTGATTGAGAAACGGTAAGGCGATAAGTATGGGTCTGTTCGTCATAAGCATCCGTAATTAATAATTCCGGTGTGCCTGATTGACTATACCAGCGGCGGAATTGGGTTAAATCCAACTCGTTGGCTCGTTCCATGGCTGAAACAAAATCTTCACAGGTGGCGGCTTTGCCGTCATTTTCTGCAATATATAATGCCATGCCTTTTTGAAATCCCGCTTCGCCCAATAAGGTATGCAACATACGAATGACTTCTGCACCTTTTTCATACACCGTCACTGTATAAAAGTTATTCATTTCAATCACTTTTTCCGGACGAATTGGATGTGCCATTGGGCCGGCATCTTCGGCAAATTGCGTGGTGCGTAAGAATTTCACATTATTGATACGATTTACCGCACGAGAGCCGGTATCAGAGGAAAACTCTTGATCACGGAAAACGGTTAAACCTTCTTTTAAACTTAATTGGAACCAATCACGGCAAGTAATGCGGTTACCCGTCCAGTTATGGAAATATTCATGGGCAATCACACTTTCGATAGCAAGATAATCCTCATCTGTTGCGGTTTGAGGGTTCGCCAATACAAATTTAGAGTTGAAGATATTCAATCCTTTATTTTCCATCGCCCCCATATTGAAGAAATCTACCGCCACAATCATATAAATATCCAAATCGTATTCAAGATTAAAGCGTTCTTCATCCCATTTCATAGATTTTTTCAAACTTTCCATCGCCCAGCCGGCACGGTCAAGATTGCCTCGATCCACATAGAGCTCTAGCGCCACTTCCCGACCGCTTTGGGTGATGAATTTATCCTGTAATAAATCAAAATCCCCTGCCACTAAAGCAAATAAATAGCTTGGTTTCGGGAAAGGATCATACCATTCAACCCAGTGGCGACCGTTATCTAATTCGCCTTCAGCGATGCGGTTTCCGTTGGAAAGTAAGTAAGGATATTTCGTTTTATCTGCGGTAATTTTGGTGGTGTAACGGGCCAATACATCCGGGCGATCCAGCATATAAGTGATTTGACGGAAACCTTCTGCTTCACATTGGGTACAAATGCCTTCACCTGATTGATACAAACCTTGTAACGAGGTATTTTTGGCAGGGACAAGAATGGTGACGATTTCTAGCTCAAATTCAGCCGCATGTTGTTCCCTTAAATCTAAGGTTAAACTTTCACCGTCTTGCTGATAAGCGCTAAAAGGCTTACCGTTAAATTGAATAGAAGAAAACTGGAAACTGTGACCGTCTAAACGCAAATGGGTTGCTTCGTCATTTAAACGTTGGAATTTGGTGGTTGCGGTAACAACGGTGTGATTTGGATCAAGCTGAAAATCCAAATAAATGTCTGTCACCGTAAAATCCGGCTTTTTATAATCTTTTCGATATTTTGCTTTGGCTAACATAATTGACCCTTTATCAAGAAAAAATTGCCCATTAGGATATGATTTTAAAGCAAAAGTTGCAATGGAATTTTCTCTCCTAACGCCCAAGCAAACGTTTGCTTGAGTGAGTTGAATTATGCTATTCTACGCACCGTTTTTAATTTCATTCAAGAGTAAAAAATGTCTGCAACACAAGCACAAATTGCCATTGTGATGGGCTCCAAAAGTGATTGGGCAACCATGCAAGAAAGCACACAAATTTTAGATGAACTCAATGTGCCTTATCATGTTGAGATTGTTTCCGCCCACCGCACCCCTGATAAACTTTTCACCTTTGCTGAAAATGCACAGAAAAACGGTTATAAAGTGATTATTGCCGGCGCAGGCGGTGCGGCACATTTACCGGGTATGCTTGCGGCAAAAACCTTAGTTCCCGTACTAGGTGTGCCGGTGAAAAGTTCTATGTTAAGCGGTGTAGACAGTCTTCATTCTATTGTGCAAATGCCAAAAGGTATTCCTGTAGGCACCCTTGCTATCGGCCCTGCCGGTGCAGCCAATGCGGCATTATTTGCCGCACAAATGTTGGCAGCTTGGGAGCCGGATTTACTTTCCCGTTTACAGGCTTTCCGTGAAAAACAAACGCAAGTGGTGTTGGATAATCCTGACCCACGTGTATAAAAACATAAAAATTTGACCGCACTTTTAATTAAAGTGCGGTTGTTTTTTCGATGATTTTTAATGAGAAATAATATGCAACAATCCTCCCTCTATCCTACGGTTTATGTACTCGGTAACGGTCAATTAGGCAGAATGCTCCGTTATGCCGGTGCGCCTTTAGATATTCAAGTAGAACCTTTAGCGTTCAACGCCCCTGTTTTTGATTTACCAAAAGATGCGGTGATTACCGCAGAAATTGAACGTTGGGAAAAAACACCCCTCACCGAATTACTCGGCAGCCACCCAAATTTTGTCAATCAACCTATCTTTGGCTTATTGGCAGATCGTTTAACACAAAAATCCCTGTTAGATGAACTGGACCTTTCCACCTCCCCTTGGTGCTTGTTAGAAAACAAAACGCAATGGCAAAGCCTATTCCAAAATGTGGGTGAAAAAGTGGTGGTGAAACGCCGTACCGGTGGTTATGACGGACGAGGCCAATGGATTATCACCAAAGAAAATCAAAGCGAAATCACCGATGATTTATTCGGTGAAGTGATTGCGGAAAAATTTATTCCTTTTGATGGTGAAGTTTCGCTGGTGGGCGCCCGTTTCAAAAATGGTGAAAAACGCTTTTACCCTGTCACACACAATCTTCAACAAAATGGCATCTTACGTTATAGCGTAATGGATAGCGCTTTCCCACAACAATCTGCCCAACAGGTTCAGGCGGAAGAAATGTTGGGGAAAATTATGGATAGGCTCAATTATGTGGGGGTGATGGCAATGGAATGTTTTGTGGTGAGCGATAAACTGCTGATCAATGAGCTTGCACCACGAGTACACAACAGCGGGCACTGGACACAACTGGGCTGTTCCATTAGCCAATTTGAGTTACATTTGCGTGCGTTGTTGGATTTGCCTACCCCAAATTTGGAAACTTTTGCGCCGAGTGTGATGGTGAATTTAATTGGCACAGATCATCATCCACAATGGTTAAACATCCCATTTGCCCAGCTTCATTGGTATGGCAAAGAAGTTCGCCCGGGGCGGAAAGTCGGACATATTAATCTTTCTCACCCGGATAAATCCGTTATCGTTCAACAACTGGAAAAACTTCGTCATACTTTGCCGGGAGATTATCAATCCGGTTTAGATTGGACGCTCGCAAAATTAAAATAAATTCATTTTTAACCGCACTTTTTGATGTCATTTTCAAAATAAAAAAGTGCGGTTTATTTTTATGGTGTTTTTACTTGCTAAACCTCAAGGGTTGCAGTATAAAACGATCAATTTCATCCCATTAAAAAGGAAAACACTATGTTTGAAAATATCAAAGCCGCTCCTGCAGATCCGATTCTTGGCTTAGGCGAAGCATTCAAATCCGAAACCCGCGCGAATAAGATCAACCTTGGCATCGGCGTCTATAAAGATGCACAAGGTGCTACACCGATTATGCGCGCAGTCAAAGAAGCGGAAAAACGCTTACTGGACAAAGAAAATACCAAAAATTACCTCACTATTGACGGCATCGCAGAATATAACCGCTTAACCCAAGTGCTTCTTTTTGGTGCAGACAGTGATGTGGTGAAACAACAACGTGCCAGAACCGTGCAAAGCCTTGGTGGAACCGGTGCATTACGCATTGCCGCTGAATTTGTGAAACGCCAAACCAAAGCACAGAATGTGTGGATCAGCACACCGACTTGGCCAAACCATAATGCGATTTTCAATGCGGTGGGGATGACTATTCGTGAATACCGCTACTACGATGCAGAAAATAAAAAGCTTGATTGGGATAATTTAATCGCTGATTTAAGCAACGCCAACGAAGGAGACGTGGTGCTTCTTCACGGTTGCTGCCACAACCCGACTGGGATCGACCCAACCCCGGAACAATGGAAACAACTGGCGGATCTTTCTGCTAAAAATGGTTGGTTACCTTTATTTGATTTTGCCTATCAAGGTTTAGCAAACGGCTTAGATGAAGATGCCCTTGGCTTACGCACCTTTGCCAAAAATCACAAGGAATTACTTGTCGCCAGCTCTTTCTCTAAAAACTTCGGTTTATATAATGAACGGGTAGGCGCTTTCACCTTAGTGGCGGAAAATTCAGAGATTGCCTCAACCGCATTAACTCAAGTGAAATCCATTATCCGTACGCTCTACTCTAACCCGGCCTCTCACGGTGCGGCGACAGTGACACAAGTATTAAGCGATCCGCAACTTCGCCAATCTTGGGATGATGAACTCACCGAAATGCGTGAACGAATCAAAAAAATGCGCCATTTATTTGTGCAATTATTAAAAGAGTACGGCGCACAACAAGATTTCAGTTTTATAATTGAACAAAATGGTATGTTCTCCTTCAGTGGTTTAACTGCGGAACAAGTAGATCGCTTAAAAGAAGAATTTGCGATTTATGCCGTGCGTTCAGGTCGCATTAATGTGGCAGGCATTACTGAAGATAACATCCGTTATTTATGTGAAAGTATTGTGAAGGTGCTTTAATCTATCATTAAAAACAAAAAGCGCATCTTGTATGCGCTTTTTTGTCTCATCACAAAAATTGAAACAACTTTAGATGTTATTTAAAAATAATAAAGAATTTTATAAAAAATATTAAATTAATTGATTTTGTTTAAAACTTCACTCGAAAAACTTTTAAGCGAATCTCCTCCCTCTTAAACTGTAAGAAAATTATTTTTTAGGAGGTATTTTTTATGCAGTTTATAAAAGTTGCCCTTGTCGGAATCGGACAAATTTTTTTACAAGAAAACGGTTTATCGGGACTGATTATCTGCATTGCGATGTTTTTCAGCCATTGGGCACTCGGTATCGGTTGTTTATTGGGTTCAATCATCGGCACATTAACGGCGATAAAACTCAATTATCCGAAAGAGGAAATCAAGCAAGGCTTATATGGTTTCAATGCCAGCCTTGCCTTTATCTGTACCATGTTCACCTTTGGGTTAAACGGGGTTTCATTCCTTATTTTTCTATTAGGGGTTATCAGCTCAGTTGTCTCAACTCTGATTATGCGGGAATTTACCAAAAGAAATTGGGTCGCCTATACTTTTCCTTTTGTTCTCACCTGTTGGATTTTTTGCTGGGGCATCTCACAAATTGGTTTATTCGGTTTATGGCAAACCACACCGGCACTCGCCGATCACACCACCACCTTAGAATCTATCAAACAACCTTTTTATGCTTGGGCAAAGGTAAACTTTGGTGGAAGCCTCATTACCGGTATTTTGTTATTTATTGCGATCGCCATCAGCTCACCGACCGTAGCAATCTGGGGAATGGCAGCCACCATCATCAGCTCTGCATTGGCAGATTATCTGTTTAATATTGAACCTAATGAACTGGCAAACGGCATTTATAGTTTCTCTGCGATTTTGGTCGCTTGCGCCTTTTCCGGTAAACGTTTCCGAGATTTTGTTTATGTCATTGCCGGTATTGCATTAGCGATTTTTATCCAATTTAGCGTAGCAAAAATAGGCTTAGCACCTTATACTATCGGCTTTATTGTGGCGGCTTGGCTGGTACTATGGATTAAAGGCAAAGTCGATCACAGCAAAGTCAGCTCAGAAAAATTCAGTAATTTATTTAATCCATAAAGAAAAGAAGGTCATTATGCACTTAACATCAAGAGAACAGGAAAAACTGATGCTTTTTCTTGCCGGTGAGCTTGCCGCAAAACGCAAAGCCCGTGGGGTAAAATTAAACTATCCGGAATCCATTGCCTACATTGCCAGCCATTTACAAGAAGCGGCTCGTGATGGTATGACGGTCGCAGAAGTGATGGAATATGGTGCAACACTTTTAACAACTAATGATGTGATGGAAGGCATCCCCGAAATGGTAGATGAAGTACAAATTGAAGCCACCTTTCCTGACGGCACAAAACTAGTGACAGTACATAACCCAATTAGATAACAAAAGAATTCCCCCCTCTTTAAAAAAGAGAGCAGCATTCAGTACAAATTTTAATAAGGATTTAATCAAATGATCCCTGGTGAATATAAATTAGCAAACGGTGATATTCACGCCAATGTTGGGCGAAAAACCGTGAAAATTGATGTGGTAAATAAAGGTGATCGCCCAATTCAGGTCGGCTCTCATTATCACTTTTTTGAAACCAATAATGCCCTTGAATTTGACCGCACTTTAGCACGAGGTATGCGCTTAAACGTTCCCTCAGGCAATGCGGTACGTTTTGAACCCGGTGAAGCGAAAACCGTGGAATTAGTCGCATTTGGCGGAAACAACATAATTTATGGTTTCCATAACAAAATTGACGGCAAATTATAAGGAGTAAGCAACAATGGCATTAACCATTCCAAGATCTCAATATGTTGCCACATTCGGCCCTACTGTTGGCGATAGCGTGCGTTTAGGTGATACTGATTTATGGGCAACCATTGAAAAAGATTTACTCACTAAAGGTGATGAATGTAAGTTTGGGGGCGGAAAAAGTGTGCGTGACGGCATGGCGCAATCAGGCACCGCAACCCGTGATGATCCTAATGTATTAGATTTTGCGATCACCAATGTGATGATTATTGATGCCAAACTTGGCATTATCAAAGCAGATATCGGTATTCGTGACGGACGTATTGTGGGGATTGGTCAGGCAGGTAACCCTGATACAATGGATGGCGTTACCCCAAATATGATTATCGGTGTCAGCACCGAAGTACATAACGGTGCTAATTTAATCGCTACCGCAGGCGGAATTGATACACATATCCATTTTATCTGCCCACAGCAAGCCCAACACGCTCTTGAAAATGGCACAACCACTCTGATTGGCGGCGGAACAGGCCCGGCAGATGGTACGCACGCTACCACCTGTACACCGGGTGCCTGGAATTTACAACGAATGTTCCAAGCCGCAGAGGCATTACCGGTCAATGTGGGCTTTTTTGGTAAAGGTAACTGTTCTACCCTTGAACCGTTAAGAGAACAAATTCGTGCCGGTGCATTAGGTTTAAAAATTCATGAAGACTGGGGAGCCACACCGGCGGTGATCGATGCGGCATTAAAAGTAGCAGACGAAATGGATGTGCAAGTAGCAATCCATACAGACACTCTCAACGAAAGTGGCTTCTTAGAAGATACCATGAACGCCATTAACGGACGTGTTATCCATACCTTCCATACAGAAGGGGCTGGCGGTGGACACGCCCCTGATATTATTAAAGCCGCCATGTATCCCAATGTTCTTCCGGCTTCGACCAATCCAACCCGTCCGTTTACCGTCAACACCATTGACGAACATTTGGATATGTTGATGGTTTGTCACCATTTAGATAAACGTGTACCGGAAGATGTTGCCTTTGCCGACAGCCGTATCCGCCCTGAAACCATTGCAGCAGAGGATATTTTGCACGATATCGGGGTGTTTTCCATTATGAGTTCCGACTCGCAAGCCATGGGGCGTATCGGTGAAGTGGTGACCCGTACTTGGCAAACGGCAGACAAAATGAAAGTACAACGTGGTGAATTAGGCAATGAGGGCAACGATAACTTCCGCATTAAACGCTATATTGCGAAATACACTATCAACCCGGCTATTGCTCATGGTATCGCAGATCATATAGGCTCATTAGAAGTGGGTAAAATTGCCGATATCGTGTTATGGAAACCTATGTTCTTCGGTGTAAAACCTGAAACCGTCATCAAAAAAGGCGTGATCAGTTATGCCAAAATGGGCGACCCAAATGCCTCGATCCCAACACCACAACCGGTATTCTATCGCCCAATGTTTGGCAACCAAGGCAAAGCCACCACTAAAACCGCTGTTGTCTTTATCTCTGAGGCTGCTAAACAAGCAGATATTCAAAGGCAATATGGCTTAGAAAAAGAGCTAATTGCGGTGAAAGGTTGCCGTCATATTGGCAAAAAAGATTTGGTTCATAATGATGCCACACCTGAAATCACCGTCGATCCCGAACGTTACGAAGTACGGGTAAATGGTGAACTTATCACCTGTGAACCGGCGGAAAAAGTGCCATTAGCACAACGGTATTTTATGTTCTAACCCCCCCAGCCTCCAAAGGAGAGAAACGGTCGGTAACCAAGGGTAACTTGTTACCCTTGGTAGAAAGTTTGTGATCTCACTCGAGAAAATAAAAGTTTTTTCTGATTTTGAATAGCACTTTTTATTACGATGTTGCATTGTTTTACATTTAAAGAGGAATAAATATGGATCCGCAATTACAGTTATTACAATCAACATTAGAAAATCTTGTACAACGGTTAGATCAACATATCGAATTTTGGTATGCCCGAGATTTACAAACCCACCTCGGATACACTCGTTGGGAAAATTTTAAAGTGGCAATTCACCGAGCTATTGATTCTTGCGAAGCCAGTGGTTATAAGGCTTCAGACCATTTTCGTGGCGTCACGAAAATGGTCCAGTTAGGTAGCAGTAGCAAACGTAAAATTGATGATTTTATGCTCACACGTTATGCCTGCTATTTAATTGCTCAGAATGGTGATCCAAGAAAACCTGAAATTGCTTTTGCACAAAGCTATTTTGCGGTGCAAACCAGAAAACAGGAATTGATTGAAGAGAGAATGCAACTGTATGCTCGTTTAGAAGCCCGTGACCGCTTAAGAGAATCCAAAAAAATCCTTTCACAAATTCTTTATGAACGAGGTGTTGATGATGCTGGATTTGGTCGTATTCGTTCAAAAGGCGATTATGCCCTTTTTGGCGGATTTTCTACTCAAGCAATGAAAGAAAAATATGAAATGCCGAAAGGCAGGGCGTTAGCCGATTTCTTACCAACACTTACCATTGCCGCCAAGCAACTTGCGACAGAGATGACAAATCACAATACGCAACAAGCTAATTTACAGGGTGAAAATGAAATTACGATTGAACATGTACAAAACAATAAAACCATTCGGGAAATGCTCGGACAACGAGGCATAAAACCTGAAACGTTACCTGCTGAGCCTGATTTACAAAAACTAGAGCGAAAAGTAAAACGAACAGAAAAACAACTAGCCGAAAAAGTTAAAACATTACCTAAAATAGAAGACAAAAATGAAAATTCTTAACCCAATCCTCCCTATTATGGAAAATATTTTGGGAAATTTAACCGCACTTCGTGAAGCGGGTAAAATAGCCCATCAAAAAATAGATTATGTTTCGCTGCAATGGTATGAAAGCGAACGCAATATTCTACGAAAAACCACCCACAGTGGGCGTGAGGTGGCATTTCGTTTGCTCAAAGAGGGGCAACGCTTGAAACATGACGATGTGGTGTTTATTAGCGATGAACTGGTGATCGCCATTGAAATTTTGCCAAGCGAAGTGATTGTGCTTTCACCGAAAACCTTACCGGAAATGGCTCGAGCCTGTTATGAAATCGGTAACAAACATTCACCGCTTTTTTTAGATGGCGATGAGGTGACATTGCCTTATGACAAACCAATGTTTGAATGGTTACAAGCCGCCGGTTTTCATCCGCAAAAAGCTGAGCGCCGTTTAAGCCAAGCGTTGCGAGCCAATTCCGCACAAGGACATTCACACAGCCATTCACATAGTCATGATCATCACGGCTATCATCACCATGGAGATGGAAATTGGCACCAACATTAAACCGCTCTTTAGCTGATTTAGGCGCGCTGCTCCACTTGGTCGATCCCACTTTGCCCATTGGCGGATTTAATCATTCCAACGGTTTGGAAACCTTCGTCCAACAAGGCATTGTAGAAAGTAAAACAACCCTTGAAGACTATGTGCAAACCCAGCTATTACAAAACTGGATCTACAATGATGGAGCCTATCTTTCCCTTGCTTTTGATGCGATGGAAAATCACGATTTTGATCGTTTATGCGAATTGGATTGGACGCTTTCCGCCACCAAAATAGCACGTGAAAGTCGTGAAGGGAGCTTTAAACTGGGCGTGCGGTTGCTGAAAATTTTCATTCGCTATGAAAATCACCCGCTGCTCACCGCTTATCAGCAAGCCATTACTGAAAAACGGGTGCAGGGCTACTTCCCCATCGTATTTGCCATGGTCGCTCAAGCTATGGGACTGACTAAAGGCGATACACTCTATGCTTTTTATTACAATGCGGCAGTGGGGGCGATCACCAATGGCGTAAAACTCATTCCATTAAGCCAAATGGATGGACAGGATATTTTATTTAGCCTACGTCAGCCATTACAAAAAGCAGTAGAATTAAGCCTATCGCCCGATCCCGATTGGCTGGGGGCAGCAACACTTGCCAATGATATTCGGGCAATGCAACACGAACAGCTTTATACAAGGCTTTATATGTCCTAAAACTATCTTCTCGGGAGGAGATAAACGCAAATTGCATTAGGCAATTTTCGCCAAAGAGAGGGAAAGTGCGGTCAGTTTTCAAAAAGATTTTGTTATCCCCTCTTCCTGTCAATGGGAGAGGGAAACGATGAGAAAAAGGAAAAAACAATGCGTAACTACATTAAAATCGGTGTGGCCGGCCCTGTGGGGGCGGGTAAAACAGCGTTAATTGAAAAACTCACTCGTGAAATCGCCAGCAAATACAGTGTGGCGGTAATCACCAATGATATCTACACGCAAGAAGATGCGGAATTTTTAACAAAAAATAGCCTGCTTCCTCCAGAGCGGATTATGGGGGTGGAAACCGGTGGTTGCCCTCATACCGCTATTCGTGAAGATGCCTCAATGAACTTGGAGGCAGTCGATGAAATGGTCGCGCGTTTTCCTGATGTAGAAATCGTCTTTATCGAATCGGGCGGGGATAATCTCTCCGCCACCTTCAGTCCGGATTTAGCAGATGTCACCATTTTCGTGATTGATGTGGCGCAAGGCGAAAAAATTCCACGCAAAGGTGGCCCGGGTATTACTCGTTCGGATTTATTGGTAATTAATAAAACCGACCTCGCCCCATTTGTGGGGGCCGATTTAAGCATTATGGAACGCGATGCCCGCCGTATGCGCAATGGGCAGCCTTTCGTTTTTACTAACCTTATGAAAAAAGAAAATTTAGAAGGCGTGATCGGTTGGATTGAAAAATATGCGCTGTTGAAAAATGTTGAAGAACCAAAAGCATTAGTGAGATAAAAACAAATCCCCTCTTTGGCAAAGAGGGGCAAGGGGAGATTTAGCAGAAGAAAATCTACCTCATAAGTGATTTAATATTGAAATTAAATTGCCGACTCTCCCTTTTGAAAAAAGATCCTAAGACCTAAACAATGAACAGTAAACTCAGACTTTCCACCAAACTTTCCCCAACAGGCAAAACCCAACTTGCCGACTATTTTGCTACCCCGCCTTTTAAAGTGATGGTGTTGCCTCATTATTTGGGTATTTGGCAGCAGGGATTGAATGCCATGCAAATGTCCTCCTCGCCCGGTGTGCTAGCCGGTGATCTGTTGGATATCCAAATTTCACTGGCAAAATCCACCGCACTTTCACTTCATACTCAGGCTTTCACCCGTGTGCAAGCCATGAATGAAAACGAAAGTGCCGAACAGATCACACAAATTCATTTGGCAGAAGGAAGCCGTTTATTCTATTTACCCCATCCCTTAGTGCTACATAAAGACGCCCTATTCAAACAGAAAACCCTCATTGAAATGCAACCGAACACTGAGCTGATTTACGGTGAGATTGTTGCCATTGGGCGAGTCTTAAACGATGAACGTTTTGCTTTCCGCCAATTTTCATCTCATTTGAATATTTATGGCTTGCAACATGACGGCAAAAAATATCCCCTTGTGTCAGATTGTATTCAATGGCACCCCACAACAATGAACCTTACCGCATTGAGCCAAATGGAAAACTATTCCCATCAGGGATCATTAATCTATCTAAATCGAGGGAAAAGTGCGGTCGAATTAAAAGGGATTTTACAACGCATTCACACCCATATTGCGGAGGAAAAAACTATGCTGGTTGGGGCTTCTCTTTTAAATGGCGATGGGATTATCGTACGGGTTTTGGGACACCGTGCTGAACCTATTCAAAATCTGTTTCATCAGCTTGCCAACTATTTCCAAGAAGAAATCAAATAAAAGGGCAGATTGCACTGCCCTACTTTTATCGCACTATATATTCTAAAACAGGTAAATTTAGCTCTCGTAACAGTTGCTCTGTCATGGATTTATGGCTTAATTTTGTCGGTTTTTCCACCATCACAATCCGCTCAATATCCGTTAATTTTTTGTTATTTAAATAGGCAAAATTTAACGCCGTTTGTAATGCCGGTAAACTAGGATTAAAGGCGGCATTTTCCGCATATCGTCCGGTAATGATTTCGCCATTTTTGAACAACATTGCGATGCCGTGTGGGCTTTCAGAATAAGGGCAATGAGATTGATTCGCCGCTAAAATCCCTTGATTAATCAATTCATCAGCATGATTGGCAATCAAATGATGATCTTCTTTTGCCAATAAATGTGCAGTAATATCAAGGTCTTTTGGTCCAAAAGAATTGGGTAAATAATGATGTAGAGATTGATTTAAAGCCTGAGGCAAATGAATTTTTAACTTATCTGCCCCTTGCAATTCATTCATAAATTGGCGGCAATGCCCACAAGGTGTGTAATTTACCACCATATGCGCAATGCAGCGTTCCCCCCGCAACCAAGCATGGCTAATCGCACTTTGTTCGGCATGAATCGTTTGCTGAATTTCGACCTTAGCAAATTCTTGATTAGCGCCGAAATAAAAATCCCCTTTTTGCCCAATGGCGATAGCGCCAACGTTAAAATGGGAAATATCCGTATGGCTATAACAGGCAGCAACAGGAAGGAGATACAAAGCCAATTGTAAGGGTTCGAATGTAAAATCTGCACAAAGCTGTTCGACTTGCTGAGCACTCAAAAAGCCAGCCCAATTCCCCGCTTCTAATGTTTTGAGAATTGCCCGGTTCAAAGGATCATTTTGTGGTAATGCCTGTTTGATTAATGCTTGCATTGCTTCTCCTTTAAAAATATTTAAAAATTTAACCGCACTTATTGTAGCTCAAAATATTTATGAAATTTGTGAAAAAGATCACGATTTAAACGATGTAGGTAGATTGTTTAATCAATCGTTAAATATTTATAAAAATAACATTTCAATACAAATAACCTATCAATTCTATCTAATAAAGTGGCTTTATTCCCTACTTTTATTATGTATAATAGCCACACTTGAAGCGAAATAGCTTCTGTATCCCAAAAAACGCATCAACAATTTAGAGGAAAAAATTATGTCAAAAACATCTATCGGTTTAGATAAAGAGCAATCTGCACAATTAGCAAACAAATTAAATGATTTACTCGCCAGTTACCAAATTTTCTATACGAATGTACGTGGTTATCACTGGAATATTAAAGGGGTAAACTTCTTTGAATTACATGCAAAATTTGAGGAAATTTACACCGATTTAATCACTAAAATCGATGAACTTGCAGAACGTATCCTCACCTTAGGTCATACGCCTAACAATGCTTACAGCCAATATTTAAAAGTTTCTCGTATTCAAGAAGATATCGCGGTAAGCGGTGCGCAAGAATGTTTATCCGGCACCTTATCCGGTTTAAAAGTGTTACTTGAACAACAACGTGAAATCCTTGCCCTTGCAGGGGATGCCGATGATGAAGGTACAGCTTCACAAATGAGCGACTACATCAAAGAGCAAGAAAAATTAGTATGGATGTTCCAAGCTGCTTGCCAAACTTGCCATGCATAATTAAAAACAATAAAAAAACAAAACCTGCCGATTGGCAGGTTTTTTGTTAATTAAATCGCCTTATCAAAATACAAATCCACACCACTTTGTTTAGACATTGTCTTTAAATAGGCCGCCACTTCCGGTGGGAATTGAATATCTCGTACACAGGTTAAATTACGCAGCATAGGGAAAACCATAATATCCTCCAAAGAAAGCTTGCCGTTTAATGCTGAGGCGGATTTTATTAATGGCACAAGGTTTTCAAGATCTTGATGTAAGCGAACAAGATAATTGGCTGTTTCATCTAAATTTTGTTGAAAATCTCCGATGGCTTCCGTTTTCTTTTTAATGAAATAATCCACCGCACTTTGGGTGTTAAATTCCGCTAGATCCATTTTTACAAAACGTGGAATGAGCAAATGATTATAGTAACGCCCCACTGTTTTTACCCATTCCTCCACTTCAGAGCGAAGTTGCTCAGAAAGGATTTTTTCACCGAAATGTTCATCCACATAGTGGACAATATCTAAACTTTCCGGCATTGCCGTGCCGTCTTCTTTGATTAAAATCGGGACGACCTTTTTCCCCACCAAACCGATTGGGGTGGCTTCATCATCATTGGCAAGCATAACGAGTTCAAAGGGCAGATTTTTTAACCCGAAGATCATTCTTGCACGCACACAAAACGGACAATGATCATAAGCATATAATTTCATATTAATCTCCTATTTGAGTGAAATTCTCTAATAATTTACCTAATCCACTTTGCCGTTTTACCGTTTGACGCACCGCCATTTTCCAGATTTTTTCATCGGCAAAAATATGAAGTGATTTTTTCGCCCGGGTCACCCCGGTAAAGACCAATTCTCGGGAAAGCACCGGGTTCGGCTCTGTGGGTAATACCATAAATGTGTGATCAAATTCCGAACCTTGCGATTTATGAATCGTCATCATAAAGGCGGGTTCGTGGGCAGGAATACGGCTACTTAGCACCTCACGATTGCCAAACCACACTTTGCCCTTTGCCAAACACAAGCCGATATCCCCATTGTATAAACGCACATTGTGATCGTTTTCAGTGATCATAATTGGCTTACCAAGATACCAATCTTGCTCATTTCTAAACCAAAGTAAATGCTCCCGCCGCAATGCTAAAGCGATTTCTTTATTCAGATTTTCCACACCCAGTGGACTGTTGCGAAGTGCGGTCAAAAATCGAATTGAATTAAAACGGGCTTGGATGACCTCCGCATAGGTTTTCCCTTCTTCATTCAATTGATGAAGCTCCACGCCCTGCTGTTGTAACGCCCGGAATTCCATTAAATAAAGGCGATAATTTTCAACCGCACTTTTCACCACTTGTTGCACCCAATCCGTTTCATTTTGTTCGCTCTCAAAGCGATTAAAATACAATTCTTGAGGAAAGGTGGAAAATAATCTAAGGCTTTCTTCCCCATGCCCACGTTGAATTTGTTCAGCCAATTTACCAATGCCCGAATCTTTATCAAACCGCCGGCTGAAAGTGAGATGACATAAACTATCACGCATTGGATTAGCAACAGCGGTACTTGGCACAAAATAACCGGTGGTTTGGCGTAAATAATCTGCTTGTTCCTCACTATAAGGGGCTTCCACCCATTGCGCCAATTCGCCTAGCACCGCCCCCGCTTCCACCGAAGCAAGCTGAGCTTGATCGCCTAATAAAATCAAACGGCTTTCCGGTTTTAGGGCATTAATCAATTTTGCCATTAAGGGAAGATCAATCATCGAGGTTTCATCCACCACGAGAACATCAAGTTGTAATGGATTTCTACTATTATAATGCGTGTGATCGTTGAAAGCATTCACCCCAAGCAAACGATGTAATGTTTCCGCTTTTTGCGGAATAGATTGCACTAATGCTTCGGATAATCCCATAGATTGTTGTAAAAAAAACAAAGCATTTTGAATGGATTCTTCCAATCGTGATGCGGCTTTACCTGTTGGAGCGACTAATTTAATGTGTAATCTATGCTGATAAAGTTCTTGTAACACGAGCAACAGCCTTGTTACCGTGGTGGTTTTTCCCGTGCCGGGGCCCCCTGTAATCACCGTGAATGGGCTTTTAATCGCGGTTGCCACCGCCACTTTTTGCCAATCAATTTCTGCCGATTTTTGAGGAAAATACAAGGCTAATTTTTCTTGAATTTCATCGGGAGAAAACGTCAAAGTGCGGTGATTTTTTAAGCTGTTTTTAATATATTGTGCAACACGGTATTCATCTTGCCAGATACGATAAAAATATAAGGCATTAAACTGGAATGCCATGGGGGCGATATGTGAAATCGGTTCTTGTGTAAAAGCAGGATGGCCTCGTAGGTGAGTTTGCCACTGTGCCACCGGTAAAAAGTCGATTTTTTGGTAAATGTCCCTCAAATAATCCACGTCTGTAGCACGATAGCCCAAACCGAATAAATTTCGCTCCAATGGGGTATCCAATGCCACACAGGTGTTTCCCTGTGCATAATGCCAACTACAAACTGCCGCCAGCAAAATGGCTAAATTTTTCGTGGCTTCAGGAAGCGTATCTGGCTGTTTATCTGCAATTAGTTTGGCAAAATAATAGTCGCCTAAACTGATGAGGTTATGCTTATTCAATGCGTGTAAAATCCCCAACATTAAAACACCTCCTCTAATTCATTGATAAGCTGCACACTTGGGCGATCAAAAAACACGCCGGATTGCCCTTCACCGTTCATCCCTCTTAAGAAAAGATAAAAGACACCGCCGAAATCACGCTCGTACTCATAATGGCTATCCACGTTTTTTAAATAGCGGTGTAACGCCAAAGTATAGAGTAAATATTGCCAATCATAGTGATGATGTAACATGGCTTTTTCTAACTGATGAGGCGCATAATCCGCCCAGCTTTCCCCCAGAAAATTCGATTTATAATCCAACAAATAATACTTACCCTGATGACGAAAAACCAAATCGATAGTGCCACGAATCATCCCTTGAATATCTTCAAATTGCAGCATTTCACTTGGCAAATGATGATGGGTGTTCAAGGCTTGATTAAAACCTGCCACATCAAAATTTTCCCGAATGGATAAATAAAAAGCCATTTCTTTTATGCAATCGGATTTTGCCAACGCAATGAGTTTGATCCCCGAAGAGGTTGACAAAGGCGTTTGCACGATTTGCTCAAACCATTGCTGTAATGGTGCGATAAACGCCACATCCATCTGTAATTCTTGACAAAGCTTTTCAAGGGCAGCCTCATTCGTCAACCCGCTAAACTCATTTTTTTCAAAATAACGATGGAGCACGGTGCCCACTTGCGTCCCCTGTGGAAGATCAGTAATAAAGGGGATGCTATCATCAGAAAGTGCGGTCAGTATTTCTGAAGTATTTTGTGATGTCGCTTGACTATCGTAATCTTTTGCCTCATCAAAAACTGCGGATTTTTTTACCGCACTTTCATTGAGGTAGTGCATCCAACGGTGTTTTTGTTCAATGCCGGTAAAACTAGTGATATGCCAATTTTGTTCAATATCCCCTTGAAATTTTGCCGCAGAAAACCCCTCTTGTGACGAAGAAAAAGCCAGCGGAGGCAATTCAATGAATGGTGTCGCCGGTTCAATGGTAACGCTGGTTATATCCGGTATGTTAGCTTTAAATTCATTAAGCAGCGAGTGGGCTGAATAGATTTGTGACAGGGTTGAATTTTTGCCAATTTCGCCACGACTAAGCACATAAAGCAACGGGTTCCATTTTTTATCAAATTGTGCCGGCAAAGCAAACGCCATTTGATATTTCGCCCTAGTTAACGCCACATAAAGCAAACGTAATTCTTCGGCAAAGGTTTCCTCTGTCAATTTATCCAAATGGCGATTTTCCATATCCCATAACACCGCCTCTTTATCCTCTGAGTAATAGAGGTTAATTTGAGCGGATTGGTTGGGATCACGGCTTGGTAGCGCTAAAAACGGTAGCCAAACTAAATCATATTCCAACCCTTTGGATTTATGAATGGTGACAATTTTGACTAACTGACGCTCGCTTTCCAAACGAATTTGTGCCTCTTGTCGTCCCTCCCCTTGAATTTGTTTTTCAAACCAACTCAGTAACGCCGTCTCACTATTATTTAATGCGGAGGCTTGCTGTAAAATTTCCGCAAGGTGTAAAAAATCCGTTAAATCACGTTCACCGGTCGATAAACTTAACAAACGCTCAGCGATACCTTGTTCAAGCAAAAGTTGATGCAACATAGGCAAGATGCCTTGTCGTTGCCAAGTTTGTTGATAGCTAGCAAAGCTATCCGCCCAGCGTTGCCAATCTTGTTCATTATGATGAATTTGGTGAATTTCAGCTGCCGTCAAACCGAAAAGTGCGGTAGCAATGGCATTTAAAATAGGGCGTTCTGCCACACTCAAACAGGCTTTTAGCACCAACACTAATTCTTTCGCAACACGACTATCAAACACGCTACTTTGATCGGAAAGAAACACTGAAGCAATGCCCCGTTGTTGTAATGCATTTTTCACTAGGGCTGCTTCATTTTTATCTCGCACCAATACGGCAATATTGGCTGCCTGTAAGGGTTGGCAGTCCTTCTCTCCCTCGCCCTGAAAAACCGCCTGATTTTCAGCCGCACTTTTTAACCAATGTTGAATGGAAAGGGCACAAGTTTGGGCAAGAGCGGTTTTATCTATTTTTCCCTCTTTTTCTTCCGTCAAATAAAAACGATAGGCAGGTTCCAATTCCCCTTTCAAATAAAACTGGCGATGATCCGCTCGGGCAGCAACCGGTGTAAATTCAATATTGTCATAAATAAAAGGCGATTGTGGAAAATGGAATAATTGGTTTACTCCCTGTACAAGCCGTTGTTCGGAACGGTAATTTTTCATTAAATTAAAACGCTCATCGGCCTGCTCTGCTGCTTTCAGATAAGTAAAAATATCTGCGCCACGGAAACGATAAATCGCCTGTTTAGGATCACCAATCATAATAAAACCGGTGTTGTTCCCTTGATTTTCTCGGTAAATTTTGGAAAAAATGCCATATTGTTGGGCATCGGTATCCTGAAATTCATCGATCATCGCAAAAGGATATTGAAAGCGGATCATTTCAGCGAGTTGCTCGCCTTGTTCGCTCTGCAAGGCTTCATAAAGTAATCGCAATAAATCATCAAAGGATTTTTCTGGGTGATTATGTTTATATTCGAGCAGTTTTTGTTGGATACCTTGGCGGTAATAATAGAGAATAAGTTTGCTAAGTAATTCGGGTTTAATTAATTCATTCACCCGTTTTTCTAATTCAACAAAAATAGGCGCATAAAAAGGTTTAGCGGCTTTTTTCTCATTTTTACTGTTTGACCTCGGTTTTTCGTATTTTTGAGCGATAGAAGATTGAAGAAAAAAATCTTTTAATATTGAATTAATTTCATAATCTTTTAGATTATTTGCCCATTGATTAACCTGTTTTATCCGAGCGGCAAGTAGTTTTTCAGTATAGCTATTACGACTTAAAGAGCGATATATATCATCCGGGTACTCTCTTGTAATTTCTTCAGTAATGATTGCCGAAATTTCATCTACATTTTGCAACCAAAATATTTTCAATTCCTGCACATTCTGAAAATATCCGTTAAGATTTTTCTCTAAAAATTTATCAATACTTGGAGGCAAAATTTGTTGATTATTGAGCTCAGGCTCCACATTTTTAGATAAACTATCCTTTAAAATTGATAAAACTTCATCCGGCGATTTCAATTCTTGAGCAATAAAATTCGCCATTTCAAAAGGTAAAGGATAAAAATTCTCCCGCCAAAATTCATTGGCAAATTGTTTGAGTAAATCCGACTGGTCTTTCATTAATTCCAAATTAAAATGAACCCCGGAATGAAAGGCATATTGCATCAACATTCGGCGGCAAAAACCATGAATGGTAAAAATTGCGGCGAGATCCATGTTCTGCTCGGCTAATTTTAACCGCTGAATAGCAAGCGGAATATCATCAATATAATGGGCAAGCTCACTGAGAAATTCATCATTTTTAAAGGCACTGTCCGATTGTGTTTCCGCATAAGCCGATAATTTTTGAATGGCATCGGTGATACGTTCACGGATTTTTTGCTTTAACTCTTCTGTCGCCATTTCTGTGAACGTCACAACTAAAACTTCTTCCACATTTAACGGGCGTGAAAAGTGCTTTTCTCCAGCTTGTAGCAAGAGGCGAAGATAAAGCGAACCAATGGTATAGGTTTTTCCTGTTCCGGCGGAGGCTTCGATCAAACTCACTTGATTTAAAGGCAATGAAACAGGATTAAGCGGTGTTGATGTTGTCATAAGTTTCGCAAATGAGGGATTCAATAGACGCTATTTTAGGGGGGAATTGTTGCTTTGGCTATGCACTAAAGTGATTTTTTAATCATGATGATTTCGGTTACAATAAGCTGTCGTAAAAACAGGATAATTGGGGAAATATGCGAAAGGGTCGCTGTTGTGCCTTGTTGGCGTTGATACTTTTAGTCGGAACAATTTCTTTACCGTGGTGGATCACACCAAAACAAATTGAACAGACAGTAAATTATTTCCTTGCGCCTGATTATTCCGTACAACTTGCCGATAATGGGAGGATCAATACCCAAGGTTTCAGCCTCTCTCGGTTACAAGTCAATTCAGAAAAATGTACGTTGGCTGATCTCCATAATATTCAGCTTGAGGGTTGGCTTTCTCCCCATTTAGTGGTGGAAAAAGCGGTGGTTGATTATGCCTGTATTCAGGCAATGCCCTCAACTTATGATAAAACACCGATAAAATTGACCGCACTTTTTGCCACAATCCCCACCTTTGAAATGCAGATTAAGCAATTTCAACTCTCAAAAGCAAGCGATCTTGTTCCGCCTCTCTTTCAAGATATTCTCAATGCCGATATTTCCGCCACGGCAAATCGCCATGGGGATCAATTTCAGCTCAATTTATCCGCCCAAAATGACAAAGGATTCACATTACAACATCAATCTACCCTTTTCCCTCAGGATAATCAGTTTATTTGGCAGGGGACACTCCATTACCAAGCAGAAGAAAACCAAGCTTATCAGTCCCATTTTACTGTTCAATTAAATGATGAAATCCAACAATTACAGCCTAAAGGCGAGATAGCCCTTAGCTGGCAAAATCCTCATTTTTCCGTCAATCACGGCGAGGCTAGCTTATCTTGGGAAGGGGAAAATGGCGTGATTAAAGCACAAGATCTCACAAGAAATTCGCCATTATTAGACGTCCCCTTTATTTTTACTCAAAACGGACTGGACATTTCATGGGGAACGTTCTATTGGATCTTTGATGGTTATCAACCCATTAAAGGCTTTTTCGGCTTGTCATTACACACGCCACAAAAAGGCTGGCTTCCCTTAGGAATTGACACCAATATCATCGTACAAACCTTTGGTGAATATGGTAAAGGTGAGATCGTCATATCCGGTGAAAATGGCGAAATTGGCGGGGGAGAAAAGCAAGATCAGATCCGTTTTAATTTAAAAACCCGTGGTGATTTACGCTATAACAATACGGTAGCACACACCAATTTAACCTATCATCTCGGTGGCACCTTCGATGCCCCTTTACTTCGCTTCAATAGCGGATCTATTTTTAAAATGGATAATCAACATCAGGGCTCAAACATTCACCTACGGCTGCCTTTAGATAATGTACAAATCACCCAATATGGGCTGGACGGTCGATTGTTGGCGACATTACAAGGCAACACCGCACAATTTTCCAATATTGATCTTACGCTTGATGGACAAGCGGATGAATTTATTGCCGGGATTAAAACCGTATTTGAATTACAAGATCCTCAACAAAAATTACAAAATAAAGAAAAAAAGGTCAATAACCGATGGGATTGGACAATTAAGGGCAAGGCTTATTGGCATACCCTAAAAACCCCAATCAACCTGCAAGGGGTGGGGTTTTGGCAAGGTCATTATATTGAACTAAATCAACTCACCGCCTCTTCAAATAAAGTGAATACCAACGGCGTGAGTATGGCGCCCCTTTCTTTGCAACTGAAAGACCGCCTACGCTGGGATTATGAAAAATCCCATATTCGTGGTTTATTACAAGCCAAAACCGATTGGATTGCCTTTGATTATGGCGGACGTTTTAACAAACCTGTTTTTGGCGTTGGTATTGATGGCGAAGGTATTGGGCGTTTTAACGTAGCAGGCGATTTAAAGGCAGGCCCCCTTGGTCCGATTGATTTACTCGCCCGCTATGAAAATCAAACCCTGACAGGAGAAATCAGCTGGAAAAAACAATCCGCTAAGGTTTTCCAATCCCTTTTTCCACAGCAATGGGGCTGGTTAATTCATAATGGGTACATTAAAGGGACAAGCAATTTTAATATTGATCATAAAGGGATTACTATGAACGGGAATGTTCAACTTTATAGTGCCGGACTTTCCTTTCCCAATGGTGAAATTGAAGATTTAGACATTCGTTTCCCAGTTAATTATCAGAATAATGTTTTACAAAATTCAGCTAAAAATCCAATTAAGGTTTCTGTTCGTAATATGCGTAAAGGCGCATTATTCCTGAATAATGCAGCCTTTAGTTTATCCGGTACTTATCCAAATTTTCAGGCAAAACCACTTACCCTGAGTAATGTGAGAATCGGTTTATTTGGTGGCGAATTAACCCTTGATAAACTCAATTTTCCACAAGATGAAATCGCCACTGTTAAATTACATCACATTGATCTAAGCCAAGTGATGGCAATGGCACAATATCAGCAAGTCCATTTAACCGGGCGAATGAATGCCACACTTCCCTTTTGGCTAAATCATCCCGCTTGCCTGATTTGCAATGGCAGGTTACAGCAAAGTGATAAAATGCGGATAAAATTGGACGATGAGGTGGTAAACGGATTAAAAAAAGGGGGTTGGACTGAAAGTGTTATGGTGGATTTATTAAAAGAAATGGAACTTGAAGAGGCTTATGCCGGTCTGAACCTCGCCGCTAACGGGCAAATGAATTTACACGCCACAATCAAAGGATTTAATGTGAATACCCCTACGCACCACCCCATCACATTAAATTATCATCACCAAGAAAATATGTTTGAACTGTGGAATATGATTGACTACGGTGCACAATTTGAACAAAATTTACAGTATCGACTTTATCAACGCTTAGAACATGAAAAAACACCTTAAAAATCGACCGCACTTCTTTACGGTTTTATTTTCCCTTAACTTATTAGTAGGCTGTACACCAACCATTCAACTGGATACCCCCAAAGAAGGGATCACCATCAATATGAATGTGGTGGTCGATCACAATATTAATGTGACAATGGACGAAAAAGCCAAAGCCACTATAGAAAGTAAAAAATAGAGAGAAAAAATAATGGCTTGATTTCACAAGCCATTAAAATCCCAAACCAGCCCAACTTAAAGTGCGGTTGGTTTTTTTCTTATTTTTCGTTTTGCACTTTCATTGGCAACGGTGCAAAATAGCCGACAGCCAACAATAGCAACCCAACTACAATAAAGGAAACGATGCGTGCAATGCCACCACTGTTACTGAGTTCTACAATAAAGAGTTTTATGACGACAAGGGAAATTACCCCGGCACCCATAAACCACAATGTACGATGCATGAGTCGATTGCCTTTGTACATAAGCGTAATCGCACATAATGTCCATAAAATAGAAAGCGAAGCCTGCAAACTAAACGAGCGCAACATCGTCTCCAAAGACCACGGAATATCCCCATAAAAATGCCATAAACGCATAAGCATCACGTTTAATGACAACCAACCGGCTACGCCGATAATAAAGAGAAATTCCAATTTTATTTTCTCCTGATTGACACATTTATACCAATGCCATAGTAGCACTAAAATCCCAATCGAACAGAACTCCAAAGGGTTGAATAAAGGAATATACCACCAAGGGGAAGGGGCGCCACTGTGAGCTAACCCCAAAATAAAGGCAACAAATAAGAAAACAATTGATGGAATAAATCCTTGGTTTAAGTAAATTGTTTCTATTCCCCATTTTTGCAGTTTTTGGCGTAATTTTAGTAAGGCAAATCCGACTATTAACGGCACTACCACTTTTGCTGATTCAAGCCAAGTTTTGGATAGCCGATAATCCATTGAATCAAGCCATTCTACAAAATAGATTGCCCACGCCAAAATGAAGAAATTTAACCCGCCAATATGCCAAATTTTCTGTAATTTTCCCTTAAATATTGTTTTCCAATTTGGCATAGTGGCAATGTGTAAGATTGTTGCGGTAAGCAATATGAAGAAATTTTCCAATAAATGCCGGTTTATTTCATCTAAAAACAACAATAATGAACAACAAACAAAAATCGGTAAAAATGCCACTTGGGTTTGCGCAAGCTGTTTCCAGCGAAGCCAAGGATTAAGCAACACCCCCGTGCCAAAAATGATGAGAATCTTCACGGCAACGCTCACTCCACCATACACGCCCAAATAATCATCGCTTAACCCATCAAGCACCAGCCATAGCATTATGCCGCTATAAATAAGATTTGCCCAACTGCCTAATTCGTGGATTCGAAGAGATGAATTTTTCGGATTTGAAACAAGCCACCCCACGATAAAGGCAGAAATTCCCAAAGCCCCATCTAACCACAGCGACATTGTGTCCAGCCATCTCACAAATTCATTGATAGAAATATTAAAAATCCAATGAATATGAAGGGCTAACAAAGCCGGTGAGTAGGAAAATTTCCTCTCTAAAAGGAGAGAGGTATTTTCAACTTGAAAAGCGATAAGATGAATAAAAAATGGGAAAAGGAAACTCATAGACACCCAAAACGTGACCAAAAGATTGGCTTTCCGCCATTGCCAAAATGCGCCGAGTAAGCTAAAAATCACGACAAAAATGACCGCACTTTGATAACTCAACGTGCCGTAAGCATAAAGTTGGGCAAAATACCAAACCACGCCATATAACAGTAACGCAGTGATACCCATCACACCACGGGTTTCCCACAATGCCGATTGAGGTTTACGATGATGAGCCCACATAATGGGGATAACAAGGCTTTGCAATAATAATGCGATACTGATCACAGGATCAAAAGGGGCGTAAATTAACTGACAAAGCAGGGCAATTAGACTCAATACCACACCGTTTAAGCGGACTAAAGGCATTTTTTGTTTCACACCAAAAACATAAAGCAAGCTCCCTTCAATACCTAATAAGAAAAATCTATTCAATGTTTCGTTGAAAATGTTGCCGATACCCAAAGTGAAAAAAACCAAGCCCAGTAGAGACATTCCCTGCGAAACCACCCCAAGTGCAGTTCGTTTTGCCACTAAAAATCCACAGAATGTGTAAAACAACGCAAAGGCAAAAGCGGAATACATTAAACCTTGGGGAAAATGTTCCACCAATGAATATTGCATACCAAAAGCCGTCAATGAACTTCCGAATAGCAAGCTGCCATCTAATGAACCTACCCGTTTTATACCGCTAAGCCAAGTTAACCAGAGTTGTTTCAATGTCGCATTATTATCCGATTGCGCTGAAAAATCCTTTTGTGATTGTGTTTGTAGTATGGCAAAACGGCATACGATAAAAGTGTAAAGTGCAATATAGTAAACAAGGAAAAGCTGGCAAATCAGGTATAATTCCGGCGTGTAAGATTTCCATCCCCAAGCTAGAATAAGAGCGGTTGAACCCACAAAACTGATTAAATTCAGTGATCGCCAAGTCTTAAACCAAGCCACAAAGGCAACGCCGGTATTCAGTAAGGCTAAATAGCTGAATAAAACCAAATAATTACCGCTGCCGTCAGAAACCAACACCGGTGAGGCTAATCCGCCCAATAATGCCACTTGCGCCAATAAACGGGAATTTTGCCGTAACGCTAAACCAACCATGGTGATGACTAATAAAACCTGAATGGAAAACACCACGGAGGCTGGCAAAAGTTGATGTAATTTGAACGCCGAAAGTGAGGTGAGGTATAAAATACCGATGCCCAATCCTTGCAATATCAAGGCGTAATCATAACGGCGATGGCGTAATCGCCAACCTAAAACGGTGGAAATGACACCGATAACTGCCACACTTGCATAGCGGGTTTCGATGGAAAATGAAATATATTCACTGGCAAGGCGGAGTAAAAAACTTAATCCTAAAAATAAAATCACCGCCCCCACTTTCACAATCGGGTTGCCTTTGAGCAACCAAGCAAAAAACCGGTTGGATGTTTCCAATTTTGGTGAAATGTCTTCCGTTTTTTCCTCGTGGATTTCTTGTCTTTCAGCGTGATTCAAAGTCGGTTTAGAAACTTCCGAAATTTTGACCGCACCTTGTGATGGCAGTGGTGTTTCATTTTGATTTTTGGTTGATAGTTTGGAATGAACAAGCGAAGAAATTTCGGATTCCATCGGTGAAGAAACCACTTCGCCATATTTCTCCCGAGCATTTTCAGCAATACTGTGAGGAGCAAAATCCGCATTCTTTACGATGTTTAATTGCGCTTCCAAATCATCGATACGCGCTTTAAGTTCATCTATCTGATCAAAGATTTTCGCATTTTTTACCATTTGACAGGGAATATACAAAAGCAAAAACACAACAATGATAACAATAAGTTCCATTTTTTATCCTTTACCACCGTGATGAGTGTCAAAAAGTCATCATTTACTAAAAATTCAGCACTTTATCCGCTTCAACTGTCCAATCGGCAAGCTCAACCAATGTGCCGATTTCCACCCCTTCCGCCAAAGGTAAATCCGTGATCCCCCGTGCGTTAGTGCAGGTTTTGCAAAGTTTTACCATTGCCCCCTGCGCCGTTAGAATTTCCAGCATTTGCTGTAAATGATAGCCTTCCGCCGGATTTTGTTTCGCTAACCCACCACTTACCGCATCAGACATTAAAAATAACTTCAAATTGACCGCACTTTTATGCTGTTCCTGCAATTGTAATGCCAAGCGTAGCGCACTGAAAAAATGCTCGTCACCATAAGGTGAGGAATGAATAATAAAAAGAATGTGTTGCATAATAACTCTCTCCGTTTTCTTTCAAATATAACAAGGGCGAACCTTCCGTTCGCCCATAAAATTATCCCACCCAAACAAATTTCGCAATAAATAAAAGGGACACCACCCAAACCGGGGCGTTGATTTCTTTAATGCGACCGGTACAGGCTTTCATAATACAATAACTAATGAAGCCAAAGGCGATGCCTTCCGTGATGGAGTAAGTGAAAGGCATCATTGCGGCGGTGATAAATGCTGGAGTGGCTTCCGTTAAATCATCCCATGACACACGAATGAGGCTGGATGCCATTAAAATCCCCACATAAACCAATGCACCGGCCGTGGCATAAGTTGGCACGACAGCGGTGAGTGGAGAGAAGAAAATCGTCAGTAAAAATAGCACCCCCACGGTCACCGCCGTTAAACCGGTGCGCCCGCCCACGGAAACGCCTGCCCCACTTTCGATATAAGTACTGATGGCTGAAGTACCGATATAGGAACCGCCCACGGCACTCATACTGTCCACCAGTAAGGCTTGTTTCATTTTTGGAAAGCGACCTTGTTCGTCACTAATGCCGGCTTTATCGGTTACGCCTAATAAAGTACCTGAAGAGTCGAATAAATTGACTAATAAAAATGAAAAAATAATGCCAAGTAATGCGGTGTCTAAGGCACCGGCAATGTCCACTTTACCCACCACCGTATCTAATGCCGGAGGCAGAGAAATAATGCCGTTGAACATCACATTATCATCTAACCAAAGGGCAAGCCCGGTGACCACTGCAATAGAGATCAATACCCCTGAAAAAATGTTGCGGGCAGCCAATACCACGATAATGAAAAAGCCCAATACACCCAGTAGTACTTTAGGATCGTGTAAATCCCCCAGCGCCACTAATGTGGCAGGATTGGCGACCACCAATCCCATATTTTTAAAACCAATTAATGCGATGAAAAATCCAATCCCCGCACCGATTCCCACACGAATACTCAAGGGGATCGACGCCATTAGCCAATAACGCACTTGCAACAGGGTAAGCACCAATAACCCGACCGATCCCCAGAAAATCGTCCCCATGCCAATTTCCCATGAGTAGCCTAATTTACCGACCACTACATAAGCAAAAAAAGCATTCAGCCCCATTGCCGGTGCAAGGGCGATAGGCAGATTACTGAATAATCCCATCGCCATTGTCCCTATACCGGCAATTAAACAGGTTGTCACAAACACCACTTGTTTGTCCATACCGGCATCGCCTAATATGGATGGGTTGACAAAGACAATATAAACCATGGTAAAAAAGGTGGTGATCCCGGCGATAATTTCGGTTTTCGGGTTCGACCCTTTTTCACGCAATTTGAAAAGTCGTTCTAACATAGTTGTTCCTTAAAAATTAATAACCTTGATGATAAATGGCTTCTAATAACTTCACTGAAAGGCAGGCGAGATGAAAACGTTGATCATCGCCTACCGTCCAAAATTCAATCCCATTTTCCACCCCATTGACTTGGCTGATATGCAGTTTCACCTGGGAAATCTCACTCTCAATTTCACCACTCATCACGGGAGTGATAAGCTTTTCATGATACTGTACGAATTCGCTTTCTTGAGGTTGGAAATCGATCTCATAATCTGAAAGTGCGGTCACTTTTTGTGCCATTCCATAAAATACCGGTACTTGAACAGAATGAAATACCACACTATCGATCTGAGGGAAAATTTTTCTAAATTGCTGTGATAATAATGAGGTATGCTGCGGATAAACATCGAATGCCAAACGGGTTTCCTCTTCATTCAACGGAATACCATTTAATAATCGTGCGGTTTGCCCGGCAAGTTTCGTGACGGTCTCCGCCTGATGATAAGAGGCGGGAAGTAAAGAGGTGGTGAAAATTTGTTTGAGGTGAGCCGTTTTCAATAAAGGATAAGCCGCTAAAGCTAGTTGGCTGACCTGAGGATCCGGCAAACTCACAATGTTACGTTGTCTTAATTCAACAAGATCGGTTTCATTAATGCTTGGTACGACCACTGGTATATCCGAAAGTGTGCTACATACACCTTTCATATCAATAACGATGCAGCCCTGCTCTGCGGCATCGGCGATATGGGCGACCTGTTCCACAGTGCCTGCGAAAAAGAGATAATCCACCTCTCGCCAATCCATTTCCGTTGGAGAACATTGTGCAACAGCTTTATTTTTAAAACGAATGCCTTGTTCTTCTTCAAAGGGATAAATTTCTACAATCAATAATTTTTCAATTGCCAGTTCGCTTTTCTCAAGGGTTTCGGCAATTTTCTCACATAATTCAAATTCTGCCGCGATGGCAATATTTAGGCTTGCATCCATTTTTTTCTCCGCTATACAATAAGCGATCCATTCTACAAAAAAAGGGCTAGAAATAAAATGACACCGGCAATTGATTTACTTAAAAAACAAAAAATTCCTTTTATTCTTCACACTTACGATCACGATCCCAACAATACTCATTTTGGTGATGAGGCGGCGGAAAAACTGGGGATTGATCCCCATCGTTCTTTCAAAACCTTACTGGTAGCGGAAAACGGCGATCAAAAGAAACTTGCCTGTTTTGTTTTACCGACTGCCAATATGCTCAACCTAAAAAAAGCCGCCAAAGCGATAGGGGCTAAAAAAGTGGAAATGGCAGATAAAGATTTTGCTCAAAAAAGCACGGGCTATTTAGTGGGAGGAATTAGCCCGCTTGGACAAAAGAAACGCTTAAAAACAGTGATAAATTCAACCGCACTTGAATTTGAAACTATCTATGTTTCAGGGGGAAAGCGAGGATTAAGTGTGGAACTCTCGGCAAAGGATTTAGCGAAACTATTAGACGCTGAATTTGTGGATATTGTGGATGAAACCTAGAAGTTCATTTTTCAATGATAAAAAAAGCTTACCCGAAGGTAAGCTTTTTTAAGGCGTTAGAGATCGTCAATGACTAAATAAATTTTAGAGACCGGCCCGTGTACTCCGACCACTTTGATTAACTCAATATCTGCGGTTGCACTCGGACCTGAAATAATATTGATACAAGAGGGCATTCTCTCCCCTTGTTTCGCTTTGTCATCCAAAATTTTGGCTAATTGCGCAACCCTTGGCAATACACGACTTTTTCGTAGGACAACAATGGATTTTTCCGGCAACAAACTCACCGAACGACCAAATTGTTTATCTGAAAATAATACGATACCACCGGATTCTGCAAGACCATATTCCGCATAAGCAATACCAATATTGGCTTTTTCGGCATATTGAATATTGCTCTCGCTCTTTGATTCATCCCAAATATAGCTATCATATTTGCCTTGAACTGCTGCCATCACACCTAAATCCGCAAGACGTGAATCATTATTCAAAATAATTTGACCACCGCCGTATTTTTCACAAATATCAATGATTGCTTGTGAAATATCGCTTTCCTGTGTTACCACCACATCCGCCATCATCACTTTCGCAAAGTTGATAAACTCATCACATAATTGCTCTTGAGTGAGATCAGTTAAACGTGTCATCGGATAATTATTTACCAACTCGGGCATAGGTTCCGGTGAAGTTTGCCAAGTTGATTTCCCCATCCGTTTCGCTAATTTTGTTAAAAATTGTTCACGATTTTGTAAATCCATCTTGCTTATCCTCTATTTTTAAACCATTCACGGAAACTTTGCCCTTCCGGTGTTGGTAAATCCCGTGCTTTTGTCCATTCACTCAATGCCCCCATTTGTATCGGTGCTTTGCCATTTTTAATGAGTTTTCCTGCGATTTTTGCCCCCATATTCACACCGACTTTCCACACTGTCGGATGGGCATTGGCAAAGGTGAAACCAAAAATAGACAAACGCTCTGTGACAGGAGTAATCCCCGTTTGTGCCATATGTTCACGATGTTTTAAAATAAGCTGTGCAAGTGGAATTTTTACTGGGCAAACTGAATTACAAGCCGTACATAAAGAGCAGGCATAAGGCAATTCTTTAAATTCTTCATATCCTCCGAGTAACGGCGAAATCACAGAACCGATAGGCCCCGGATAAATCGAACCATAACCATGGCCACCAATTTGGCGATATGCCGGGCAGGTATTTAAACAAGCACCGCAACGAATACAACGTAATACTTCTTTAAATTCACTCTCTAGGATCTCAGAACGCCCATTATCAACAATAACTAAATGGAATTCTTCCGGACCATCCGTTTCTCCCTCTAAACGAGGGCCTGTCAACCAAGTGTTATAAGCCGTCAATTTGGCACCCACAGCACTACGAGCCAACATGGTAATCAACACATCGACTTCTTTAAACGTCGGGGCTAATCGCTCCATTCCCATGACTGCAATATGGGTTTTCGGTACAGTTGTGGCTAAACGCAAATTCCCCTCGTTGGTGACCAAACAAACCGAGCCGGTTTCTGCTACGGCAAAATTACAGCCACTAATACCAATATCCGCCTCTAAGAAATCTTTACGGATCACCTGACGGATAAACGCCGTCATTTCTTCCGGTGTTTCAGAACCGTTGTAGCCTAATTGTTCATGTAACTCTTGGCGGATCTTATAGCGATCTTTATGTATTGCCGGAACAACAATATGAGAGGGTTTATCCCCCACGATTTGTAACAAATATTCGCCTAAATCCGTTTCAACGACTTTAATGCCTTCTTTCTCTAAAATCCCGTTTAAACCGATTTCTTCTGTCACCATTGATTTCGATTTAACAATTTTTTTTGCCTGTTTTTCTAATGCAATTTGACGAATATAAGTCGTGGCTTCCTCTGCGGTTTCTGCAAAATAAACTTTCCCGCCATTTTGTTGGACTTTTTCGCTTAATTGGTAAAGATAGGCATCTAAATTAGCTAAAACGTGATTACGGATTTGTTTCGATAAATCACGCCATTCTTCCCAATGCCCTAACTCATCCACCATTTTTTGACGGTTCGCACCAATCGTTTCTTGTGCTTTTACAACGGCTTTACGCATTACTTCATTGTGGATTTGATTATCCACACGTTTTTTGAACGCAAGATTACTGGTTTTTAATGACATACTACTTTCCCTCCTGCATTAACACTTCGGCAATATGCATGACTTTGATATTTTTCCCTTCTCGGCTTAAACGACCGCCAATATTCAACAAACAACTGACATCAGCACCGATAAGGTAATCCGGTTCAACTTCCGCAATATGTTCGACTTTTTCCGTTACCATTTCTCCGGAAATTTCCGCCATTTTGACGGAGAATGTTCCACCAAAACCACAGCAAGTTTGCTGATTTTTAATCGGTAAGAGTTCTAAACCTTTCACCTTTTCAAGTAAAGCTAAAGGTTCATTCACAATGCCTAATTTACGGAAAAGACTGCAAGAAGGATGATAAACCGCTCTGCCCGGTAAACTTGCACCGACATCGGTTATTCCTAAGACATTCACAATAAAATCAGTAAGATCATAAAAACGTTTGGCGATATTTTCAGCCCGTTTTGCCCATTGCGATTCACCGCATTGTTCAAAATATTCCGCATAATGTTTAATCGCCGACACGCAAGATCCTGCCGGTGCGACAATGGGATAATCATTAACCTCAAAGGTTTCCACTAAATTTTTCATCCCCGGTATGGCTTGTTTCGTATAGCCACTGTTTAATGCAGGTTGTCCGCAACAACCTTGCTTTTCAAGAAAAATAACCTGACATCCTAATTTTTCCAGTAATAACACGGTGTTTTTCGCCACACCTGCTTTTACCACATCCGCAATACAGGTTACATAAAAATTAACATTCATAATCACTCCGTATAAAAAATACAAATAAAAACAAGCGGAATGTTTTCAAATTGATTCACAAACAAAACCGCTTGTTCTTTTAATCCCTATTAACTCGGCTATACCGCATAGAATATCGGAATAATGAAAAGTGCCACTAAGGCAGCAATAATGCCATAAATGATCATTGGAACAACGGTTTTCTTAATGATCGTGCCTTCCTGTTTGTCAATATTCAATACTGAACTCACGGCAACAATATTATTAATGCACACCATATTTCCCATAGCGCCACCAACAGATTGTAATGCAAGAATTAAAGTGGCTGAAAGCCCGGTTAATTCTGCCGTAGAAAGTTGAACACTACCAAAAGTTAAGTTAGACACGGTATTGGAACCGGAGAAAAATGCCCCAACAGCACCGAGATAAGAGGCAAACAATGTCCAGTATTCCCCCGTTGCGTGAGCAAAACTTTGACCGATAATTTTAACCATTGAATTATCGCCCCCTACCAGCATTAAATTCACCATCACCAATGCACCGACTAAAGCAAAAAACGGATTCTTAGTTTGTTTAAAACTCGTCACAAAAATATCTTTTGTTTTTGACATTGATAAAGCAAACACCGGCACAGCAATTAATACGGTAACAACAAATGGAATGAACGCCGGCACATAAAGCAATTTATAACTGGCGTTAATTGATGTACCAAAAATATTTTTTAAACTAAAAATCAAGCCATAACTGACATCAAATAAACCAAGCGAACCGAGCTGCGCACTAAACCAAGAAGTCGCATCATTCATCATAGCTTTAAACGGTAATTGTTGAATTCGTGTCACAATTAAAATGGCGATAAGCATCCCGGTTGGAAATAATGCTTTGGCGACCTGAGCAAGAGAAACCGAAGAGCCTTCTAATGTATTCTCCACTTTAGCCAATCCAATTCCTTTATTTGCTACAATCACAGAGACAAATAAGCCAATTGCCCCACCAACCAAAGATGGAAATTCATAGTTCACTTGTGCTAATAACATATAGGGAATCACGCAAGCAAATACGCTGATATAAATAAAAATCAGGTTTTTACGAATTTCACTCCAGCTGACAATTAAACTTAATGCCATAAGTGGAATGACAAGTGCGGCAAAACCATGGATTAATGAGGTCATTGAACCGATTTCTAAAATTTGAGCTTCCGATAATTGCAAAGGTCCAAATCCAAACCAAGTTGGTGTGCCCACCGCACCAAATGAAACCGGCACAGAATTCATCACCAATGCCAACATTGCCACCCGTAATGGTGGAAACCCTAGACCCACTAATATAGGTGCAGCAATGGCAGCCGGCGTACCAAACCCACTTGCCCCTTCAATCATAAAGGCAAATGCCCATCCAATAATCATAATTTGTGCAACCGGGTTAGGATTAATATTGCCGAGCCACTTACGTAAAATGTCTGTTGCCCCGGACACTTCTGAGAAACGATTAAATAAAATAGCACCAAAAATAACGGTGATTGGTGTTTGAACAGCGATCAACGCAGAGGCGATATTCGCACTCACAATGCTAATATCCGTACCAAAAAAGATTAATTGAATAATTAAAACGACAACCGCAATCCAAGGTAGCGCAAGGTAAGAAGGTAAAGCATTACGCTTCACCATTAAATAAATGAGCAGAACAATTGGAAAAATACTTAAAAACAGAGCCATAAGCCCTCCTCTAAAATAACAAATAAAAATTTTGTGCAATTTTAGAGAAAAGTATTAAATAAAAAAAGATAAATGTTGAAATTTTGTGAAATTTATCACATTTTTAAATTTTATTTTTGGTGTAAAAATATACACTTAGTATCAAAACAATAAAACCTACGCATAATGAGTTATTAACACAATAAGATACAATTTGGAGTGAAATTAAAAATTCGATGTATCTTGAAACAATCCAACCTTAAGATCTGTTGCGGTATAGATCACCCGTCCATCTACTTCAACTTCGCCATCAGCCATTCCCATCACTAATTTGCGGTTAATTACGCGTTTCATATTAATACGATAAATCACCTTCTTCGCCATTGGCAAAATTTGACCGGTAAATTTCACTTCCCCGACACCTAATGCACGTCCTTTACCTTTTCCACCAATCCAACCAAGGAAAAAGCCGACCAATTGCCACATTGCATCTAAGCCTAAGCAACCCGGCATAACAGGATCACCGATAAAATGACACGTAAAAAAAGGAAGATCAGGATGAATATCTAATTCTGCTTCAATATAGCCTTTATCAAAAGCCCCGCCTTGTTCGGTCATTTTCACAATACGATCCATCATTAACATTGTTGGTGCGGGAAGTTGCGGTCCTTCTGTACCGAATAATTCACCACGACCGGAGGCGAGTAAATCTTCATAGGTGTAACTTTCTTTCTTATTTGGTGTGCAGGTGTTTTGCATTTTCATTCCTTAACATTACCTATATTTAGCAAATTTCAGACATTTCGCATTTTAGAAAGAATGGAACGAGCTGTAAATAGAAAACACCTGTTAGCTGAACTAGTCAGAGCAGTGCTAAAATGAATAAAACCTAAAAGAGGAAAAACAAGAGCGAACAAGTATTCGCTCTGTTAAGAAAATAAAAGAAATTTAAAATCGAAAGAAATTAAATAGGCTTTTCTTTGCTGGTTCTGCACGGAAATCAATGCGTTGCTGAATCAAACGGGAAATCGGGGTCTCATTCTCTTCATAAATTTTATCTTCTTCCATAACGAGATCGCGCTGAAAAATCAGTTCACACGCTTGATAAATATCTTCTACCGGAAAAATAAAAAACTCGCCATTTTTGACCGCACTTACCACCTCATCGGAAAGACTCAGTTGCTGAATGGTGGTTGCGGGAATGATCACGCCTTGTTTACCGCTTAAACCACGTCGCTTACAAATCGTGAAAAAACCTTCAATTTTATCATTCACCCCGCCCACTGCGTGAATCAGCCCGAATTGGTCAATTGAGCCCGTTATAGCAATATGCTGCGGTAAAGGTAAATCCGACAAGGCACTCACAAGCACACAGAAAATAGCAAGGGAGGCACTATCACCGTCAATTTCACCATAAGATTGTTCAAAAACTAAAGAAGCCGAAAAGGGCAGCTGTGAAGGTAATTCTAAAATATTCGATAAACAAGCCTGTGCAATCATCATTCCTTTGCTGTGTAAATTACCGGCAAGCTCATTTTTACGTTCTACATCCACGACTTCACCTTCACCAAATTGCACAATACAACTAATGCGTGAAGGCTCGCCAAATTTCACCGGTGTACCGGGATACTCAATGACGGACAACCCATTAACCTGCCCGACAATTTCCCCATCTGTTTCTACATAAACCTGCTCATTGAGAATATCGGCATAAGTTTGTTCTCTTAAGAACCCATGCTGCCTTGCTTGTTGCTGAAAAACAGCTTCAAAATCAACCGCACTTAAAAATGTTTTTTGCGAAAATGTCGCTGCATTTAACAGCATATTTTTCAATACCGTAGGCGAAGAATTAATTAAAAAACGGTTTTCACTTTCTCTTACTAAAAGTTGATACAACTTGTGAAATGAAGAAAAATCCAATGTTACCCCGCTTTCTTTTGCCAGATTCTGAACATAACCAATCCAATTTTTCTGCTCTTTCATATCAGCCATGGAAAGGTAACTTTCAATTTCGGCATAATCAGCAAAACGATACAAATCCTCGTCCAATTCACCAAGGGTGGCAAGTTCCGTGCGATTACCAAGTACAATCACTTTCGTATTGAGGGAATAACTAGGAATTTCACAAGGGAGAGCTTTGAAAGGATGGGCGGAATACCAATCAAATCGCTGAGTTTGTAAAATATGTTTTAAACGTTGCCATAAATCAAACTGAGCCAATAAAGTTGCGGAATCTATAATCAATACACCGCCGTTTGCCTGATGAATTAGCCCCGGTGTAAGTAGAATATCTTGCGAACTAGGGTGCACTTTTACATTGCCAAAAAGTTGAAATTGATCACAATATAATGCAGTTAATACCTCTCCTCTGCCGGCGAAATTGTCTTCTGGAGATTTTGCCGGCTCAACGCTAATCTGGGGAAATGAAAAAGAATCTCCCTGTGCCACACTATAATTTACCCCTAAAATTGACCGCTCTTCGGGCAACATTTGGCGAACAAGCGGTATTAATAATTCAGCATAATCAGCTTTATCATCTGCTTTTAACATCATTACGGAACGAGCTGAATGCTGTAAAAATAAAGAAAGGGCTTTTTGTGCTGTCGGCTGCAATGTCCAAAAATCAAGAGGTAGTATTGGGGCTTCTGTGATCGTTAATTGGGGTTGTAAGGTATCCCAAGTAAGGGACTGTTCTTGGAAAAAAGATGAACTCACGGTTGGATTCTCATTAGTAAAACTGGTGGCATTATCGCATATTTAGATTCATTGTAAAATTAGCTGGAAAATTTGTGATAAAACACGTATATTACCCGAGTTACCACGTCACTAAGCAACCATAGCTATGAAATATCAAAAACTAGAAAATCAAGAAGCCAACTGGAAATGGCTCTATTTGATCCGTAAATATCGAGAAGGTGAAAATATCACTCGTTATGAAGAAAAAAGCTTGCAAGAATCTGTTGTCACAATATTACTTGAAAGCCAAAATTATCCGGAAAAGATTGAAAATTGGATCGGACAACACCTCTCACCCGCATTGCCAATTAAACTGGATCAAGCGATTCGTGCAAGACGAAAACGTTTTTTCAATGCAGAAAAACAATCCACAAAAAAGAAATCCATTGATTTGGAATATGCAGTTTGGCTACGCTTGTCAAAATATTCACGGAAAATGCATATGACACTTTCAGAAACCATTAGCTATATGATTGATGAACGAGAAAGCAAAGCGCTATATGAAAGTCAAATGTCGGCAATGAAAAACAGCCTTAAAAACTTATTAAAATAATAAAAGACAAGGTGGTAAGGCTTGTCTTTTAAATTAAACTAAATAGAGAAAATTTAAGAACGCTGCTTTATTCGCACTCTTCTTTATTCCACGACAGGAATAATCTTTGTGGCGTGAGATCCTTTATCACCGTGGATAACTTCAAATTGCACCTTTTGCCCCGCTTTTAGCGAACGATAACCGTCCATTTCAATCACAGAGTAATGGGCAAAGATATCAGCTTCCACGCCTTCTGCGGAAATAAAACCAAATCCCTTTGCATTATTGAACCATTTAACAACACCAATTTCCATAATAGACCTCTTTAGGCTTCGCCTATATAATCATAAATCAAATAAGACTAATGCCTTATCACCTCAATTGGCGTTATGTTTAAATATTTTGATTTTTTATGCAACAAGTAATATTAAAAAATGCTATATAGATCACAAAATATTTTTATTTTCTGCTAATTTTTCATGTAATTCACGTAATTCTCTTACCACAATTTGAATTGCTTCACCGCTATTCACCCCTTGTGCCATTAATTCTTGAATCTTTTCAACCGCTCTTTGCTGCTCTTCGTGTGTTAATTGAATATCAAACATCACCTTTCCATCCTAATATGTTCATTAAATTTTGCCATTGTTCATCTAATGGTGCATAAACCGTGATCTTTTGCTGCGAAATAGGATGTATAAAACTTAACCGTTCCGCATGCAGTAATAAACGCTTACAGCCGGTATTTTCTGTCAATGCCCGATTTTGGTGTAAATCGCCATATTGGGTATCCCCCAAAATGGGATGAAAAATATGTTTACAATGTCGGCGCAATTGATGTTTCCTTCCGGTATGAGGAATTAAACGCACCAAAGAATAGCGCGAAGTTGAATAACGCCCTGCCGAATAAGGCATTTCCACGGTTTTCAAACCAATATAATCCGTGACTGCATCTTGTGGCACTTTCTCTTCCTGAACAAATTTATCCGCAATTTTGTCATATTGAACTTTCAAGGGATAATCAATCCTCGCCGCCCCCTCTACATAGCCCCTGACAACGGCCAAATAGGATTTCTGCACCTCTTTTTGTTCAAATTGCCGGCACATTAAATTGGCTATTTCACTATTTAACGCAAACAATAACACACCGGATGTTGGACGATCCAAACGATGAATAGGAAAAACACGCAGCCCTATTTGATCTCGTAATGTTTGCATCACAAATTGCGTTTCGTGCGTATCCAGCCAGCTACGATGCACCAACATCCCGGCCGGTTTATTCACGGCAACCAACCATTCATCTTGATATAAAATATTGAGTATCATTGATTCTGTAATAATTCTTCTAGCGCCACTAAGGGTTTAAGCAAGAGATCAAGATCATCAAATTCTTTCAAGGCCTCTTCAATATAGGGAGAAATCGCAATCTGATTTGGTAAGGGGGAATGACTGTCTAGTAATGCATGCATACGCGGAATAAACACCCACTGCAAC
The DNA here is from genome assembly GCF_001998965.1 of Rodentibacter rarus. Lineage (GTDB taxonomy): Bacteria > Pseudomonadota > Gammaproteobacteria > Enterobacterales > Pasteurellaceae > Rodentibacter > Rodentibacter rarus. The sequence continues at coordinate 25,305 of NZ_MLHJ01000036.1, read as the reverse complement.
CATTCTTGCGGTTCCATAGTATCTAAATAAAAAGGCGATTGACTCAGAAATGCCTCCGGTGCCGGGGGGATAGCCTGCCATAAATTTAAGCGTTGTAGGGTTTCTTGAAGCTGTTCAAGATGAAGTTTAGTTTGATTACGCATAGTCGTCCTTACAAAAATTCAGATGTCGTAAGTGAGGGCATTTTACAAAAAATCAACCTTCCTTTCTAAAAGTGCGGTTAATTTTAACGATGGATTATCGAAAAGTTTTCAGCTGTAATTTGCCTATGATCATTAACTACCACACGTATAACGTTGGCCGTTTTCGGTCCTTGCCTTAACCATTGGTCAAATGCCCGTAGTTGGGTGTCATCCCCATGAGCAATAACTTCCACCGAGCCATCATCACGATTTCTCACCGTCCCTTTTATCCCTAATTTTCCCGCTTCTTTCCAAGTGAAATAGCGAAACCCCACGCCTTGTACACGTCCATAAATAAAAAATTGTTTTGTCATTTTTCCCTTCCTTAAAATCTAAAATAAACTGCTTTATCCCAAGCAAAGTTCAATTAACCCCAAGCTAATTTAGCTTATCGTCACGCCTCGTTTTTTATAAACTCAACCTCACCAACTTAAAATAAAACCTTATCGCCTATAGGTTGAAATAATATAAAATTTTTTCATTTTTAACCGCACTTTGCTATTTTCATTTTGCGCAAATTAGCATAGCATAAGCAATGTTCTTATTTCATCTACAAGTGAAGGAGTAATTATGAAATCATGTGCGGTTACATTAGGTATTATCACATTATTCGCAAGTACAGTAAGTTTTGCTGGGACGGTTTCCAGCTCATCAAATATAGATGTCTTAGCCATTGATGGGCAAAAAGCAAGCAAATCACTCTTAAAAGCAACTCGTTCTTTCAATATAAATGATACCAATACCCACCAAGTGGTTGTTCGCGTTGGTGAAATTATCGGTGGTGGTTCCAACCAATCGCTATTTGAATCCAGCCCTATTATTGTTACCTTCCAAGGCTCTCAGGAAGATATTATCATTTCAAGCCCGACCCTGCGCACTAAAGCGGATGCAGAAAAATTCAAAGCTGCACCGATTATTAGCGTGAAAACAACAAGCGGCAAAGAAATTCCTGCAAAAATAGATGTTTTAAAACAGGAAGGATTATTCCCTTCTGCCAATGTTGTCAATGATCTCGCAGATTATAATGTTTCCGGTGCGGCAGCCGCTGTTCCTGCATTTGCCTCTTCAACAATGCCGGCTACCCCGATGGTGGCTGTTGCGCCAGCAACAAACAGCAAAGCAAACAAAGGGCAAATTGTCGTTCAAGGCAAAAATGTAGCTGAACAGCAATTGCAATATTGGTTCCAACAAGCAGATAAAGAAACTCAGACCCGTTTCTTAAACTGGGCAAAATCCTACAAATAATGGCCGCTCTTTATATGAAAAGTGAGCAATAAGCTCACTTTTCTCTTTTTAGCAAGAGATAAAAATGAATAACTGGTTAAATGCAAAAGTAATTGCTGCGATTCCAATATTTATCGCAGTCAACCTCGCTGCCTTGAGTATTTGGTTCTTTAATATTTCCAGCCAATCTATGCCGTTAATTTTAGGGATTATTGCGGGTGGATTAGTGGATCTCGACAATCGTTTAACCGGTCGTTTAAAAAATATTTTTTATACCTTAATCGCCTTTGCAGTTTCCACTTTTATTGTTCAGATCAATATCGGCAAGCCCATTCAATATATCGCATTAATGACCGTGCTGACTTTCATTTTCACGATGATAGGCGCAGTAGGACAACGCTACAGCACCATTGCCTTTGGCTCCCTTGTCGTTGCCCTTTACACAACCCTGACTTATAACCCAAATACCGAGGGCGCTTGGTTTATTAATCCAACGATGATTTTACTTGGTACGTTACTTTATAGTTCTATCACCCTCATCGTCCATCTCTTTTTCCCCAATCGTCCCGTCCAAGAAAATGTCGCCAAAGCCTTTTGCGCTTTAGGTGAGTATCTTGATGCAAAATCTATGTTCTTCGATCCGGATGAACTGGAAGAAATTGAGAAAAAACACCTCAATTTTGCATTGAAAAATGCCAATGTTGTTAATGCTTTTAATCTTGCCCGCACCGCACTTTTTTATCGAATTCGGGGACAACACCGCCACCCCCGAACACAAAAAATGGTGCGTTATTACTTCTCGGCTCAAGAAATTCACGAACGCGCAAACTCTACCCATTTTGACTATCACCAAATCGCAGAAAAATTAAAAAATACCGATTTGATTTTCCGCATTCAACGACTTATTGAGTTACAAGCCCAAGCCTGCCAAGAGGTGGCACAAAGTTTACGCCACAATAAACCCTATCATTATAATCAACGCATAGAAAAAGCCCTCTCCGGCACGCTACAATCTTTTGAACTTTATCGTCACGAACATCTTGATAATGAAAATGTCATTGTTGATATTCAAGGTTTGCTTGATAATTTACAGAATATCAACCTACAATTGAACCAGTTAGAACAAGAATCAAATACGGGCGAAGCACTCGCACAAATTCATACGACCCAGGTAACCGGGTTGAAAAATATGTTTTCAACCATTGTCGGACACTTCACCTTTGAATCGCAATTATTCCGCCACGCTGTGCGCCTATCAATTGTCGTTTTCCTCTGCTGTACCATCGTAGATTTTTTCCAATTTAATCTCGGCTATTGGATTCTTCTTACCGCCATTTTTGTTTGCCAACCCAATTATTCTGCGACCAAAGCACGCTTACGCCAGCGTATTATTGGGACAATTTTAGGCGTGCTCGTTGGTTCTCTACTCCCTTATTTAAACCCGACTCTCGAATTAAAACTGGGCTTAATTGTACTAACCTGCACACTTTTTTTCTTCTTCCGGAGTAATAATTACAGTTTTTCAACCTTCTTCATTACCCTTCAAGTCTTATTAAGTTTTGATGTGATGGGATTCAGCACGGAGGCGGCTCTTCTTCCCCGATTACTTGATACCCTACTGGGTGCCGCCATTGCTTGGTTTGCCGTTTCCTATTTATGGCCGGATTGGAAGTATTTACAATTGGATAAAGTCAGCCGTCTTGCTATTCAAAGTGATGCACAATATTTGCTACATATCATCGGACAACTCCAATTTGGCAAAACCGATGACTTAAAATATCGCATTGCCCGCCGCAATGCCCATGAATATAATGCGTCACTCAGCACGATTATTTCAAATATGAACAGCGAACCGATGAAATATCAGGCTCATTTGCAGGAAGGGTTTGATCTACTAAAAATTAACTATTCCCTACTGAGTTATATTTCTGCGCTTGGATCATACCGATACAAAATGCGCCACCTGCAACAAACAAAAAGTTTTTTATCGGGTTTCTATCCGACTGCAAAAAAGATTATTTATACCCTTGAAAATATAGAAAGACTTTCACCCGAGATCTTTGCAAAATTGTATGAAAACATTGAATTAAGTCTAAAAGACATTTTCCAAACAGAGATCCAGATTTCTGAGAGCAAAGCATTTATTCTGCCGTTTCAACAATTAAATTTAATTATGCAACTTTTGCCACAAATTTATGATCTATTCCAAAAATACAGAAAAAATTAACCGCACTTTGAGCCTCTCCCCCAAAGGAGGACAAAATCCTCTAAACGGTCAATAGGGATTAAATTTCACACATTATCAACATTGACAAAACTACCCCGGCTTATTTCTTCACTCATTTTCGGTATTATGCAGCAGTTGCACAACATTACTTTTTTGTTATCTTGTAGGGACACACTGCGTGTGTCCGAATCTTAACCTATTGAAATAATTTAATTTTTATAATGGACACACGCAGTGTGTCCCTACGTTCTGTTAAAATTTCTGTTTTTGTGCATTTGCTACATAATACCGTTCATTTTTCAGTGAAAATTCCCCCAACGGAGAGCGAATAACCACTTGATTACTTTGACATTGTATTTGAAATTGTGTGCCATTTTGTTTCACTTGTTGTTCACAAGGTAAACCTAAAAACTGCCGCTGAACTTGATTTTCCGCAATCTGTAAGGCTTGAAAATCATAATAAACTTTCACCGCACTTTGGCGTTGATTTGCTGTCCAGCGATTAAACACAAGAAACAATATGCTAAACACCATTAGCGTAAACATCACTGAAGTCAGCGACATTCCCCTATTCACTTGAGGCTTTAAAATCACTCCAACTTTTCTCCGCTAATTGCCATTTACTGTATTGCTGCACTAAGGACTCAATGATCTTTTTGCTATAGGTAACGGTCACGCCTTCTAATACGAGCTTTCCACCTGTCATCACCGCACCACTCACCCGACCTTTACCACGCAAGGTTAAATCCCCTTCTGCGACCAAAATGCCTTGTACAGTGCCGTTCACTTCCCATTCGGTTTGCCTCCCTTGAAACCAATATAGCTGTGGCGTTTTATTCGTGATTAAAGGATAAGGTGGCATTGAAAAGTGCGGTCGAAATTCATCAAGATTTTCTAAGTGAATAAAATTTACCAACAAGCCTTGATTATCACCTTTCGTTGGTGATTTTTTAAATATCGTAGTACGCTGACACCAGATTGAATACTGAATGGCATCTTCTGCGTCTTCCATATTTATAGAAACCTGCCGAACATGATCCGAATTATCCAAAGGCAATGATAAACAAGCGTTTTGTTGCTCTTGCGACATTATTTTTTGTAAAGCTAATGTTCGTTCCACATAATTTTTACGCTGCATTTGCTGTGCACGAAAAAAACTCAGGGTACTATCATCAAAAAGCAACATCACTGTGAGCAAACCTGAAAGAAAGATCAAAATAGTCAGTGTTACTGCGCCCTTTCTTCCCTCGTGCAACATCATTGATTCCACAATGCCACCACCATAGCGGTTTCATATTGAATAGCCGGATGGCTTTTTAAACTGCCGGCAAGCTGAATTTCAACCCCCTTCCCTTCTGCGACCAAATGAAATTGCAAATGGGTAATTTCATATTCATTTTCATCCAGTAAATCCGTCCAACCGCCCCCGGCATTACAAGCAGTTTGTTGAAGTGCTTTTTGACATTCAGTTGATTGACACTTAGCATTAATTGCACTTTTATAAGTTTGTTTCGTTTCAATCATTTTGTTATTCAATTTATAGCCGAAAAACTCTTTTTCTATGCCTTTTGCCACATTTTGCCCTCCATTTAAACAAGTATTTTTCGTGAATTTTTCACCGATACATCCGTTTGCATTGAGATCGTAAAAAAATAAAGCACAACTATTTTTCGGTGCATTATTTGCTTGAGAAATAAACAGCGCCAAACCTTTTTCGTCTAACTCAAACAAACTGACATTGCTTTCAATCAACTTATTATTTAATGCCCGAAACCCTGCACGGCGAAGATCTTTACCGATAAGCTGAATCGTTCGTTGCAACTCAGCCTGAAGTTTCAATCTCAACAACATCTGTCGATTCTGAACCTGTATATTGGTGTAAAACCGTGACACCACCAACAAAAGTGCGGACGAAATGGCTAATGAAATCATTAACGCCAATAGTGTTTGCCCTTTTTTCATCCTATTATCTCGTACAAGCACTGGGGGATTGATTCGGTTTCAATTTCAAACTGCCCACATTAAAAAAGGAAAATAGGGTACGTTCATCTCCCGATTGTAATAAAAAACAGTTGGAATCAACGGTATTGCGTATGCCATTAAAACGTGCCACTTCCACGGGATAAATTTTTGGACTGATGAGCGTGGTTTTCTCCGCAAAATAGGGGTAATAAAAGTGGGCATAAACTTCTTTGGGACAAGCTGTCGGATTCAAACAATCACAAAGTTTATTATTTTTCACTTGAGCCGTCATACACCAACGTTTCGTGGTGGGATGACGGTTTGCCAAAATAAACCAAATCTCGGAAGAATTTTCCGCCCGCCCCTGAATTTGTCGCAAAAATAAGTAAAGACGATGCTGCTCTTTCGCTAAAATTTTCTTGGGATTATCCGTTTTCCAGAGGGGAACAGTAAAACTCAATGCAATACTGATAATCGCCAAACCAATTAATAATTCCACCAATGTCGCACCTTTTCGCATAAAATTTTCCTCAATTCCGACCGCACTTTAATGGCTTTTCTCACAAATACAACAGTAATGAATCATTTTTTCGATTCTGATCGCAAAAGCCACAAAAAGATAAGGAAAAAATATTGTTTTATGATTTTCAGCTGGTTATTTTTACAAATGCCGTTATAATGACGCGGAAATTTTTTTTGGTTCTTTAAAATCTGGTGGAATTATGAATCCAATGTTAAATATCGCCATTCGTGCGGCACGAAGAGCGGGCAATGTCATTGCTAAAAATTACGAACGCCGTGATACTATCGAAACAACGCAAAAAGGCATTAACGATTATGTGACCAGCGTAGACAAACTCGCTGAAACAGAAATTATTGAAATTATTCGGAAATCTTACCCTGAACACACAATTATCACGGAAGAAACCGGCGCCATTGAAGGGAAAGAAAGCGATATACAATGGATTATCGATCCGCTCGATGGAACCCGCAATTTTATGAACGGTCTGCCACACTTTTCTGTCTCCATCGCCATTCGTGTGAAAAACCGCACCGAAGTGGGCGTCGTTTATGATCCTATCCGTAATGAATTATTCACTGCCGTGCGTGGTGAAGGCGCAAAATTAAATGAAGTGCGCTTACGGGTCGAGGCAAAACGTGAACTTCAAGGCACCATTCTTGCCACCGGTTTCCCATTCAAACAACCCAAACTTATGCCAACCCAATTTGCCATAATGAATGCATTAATTGAAAATGTTGCAGATTTCCGCCGCACAGGGTCTGCCGCATTAGATTTATGTTATGTGGCAGCAAGCCGTGTGGACGGTTATTTTGAAATGGGCACAAAAGCGTGGGATTGTGCAGCAGGTGACTTAATCGTACGTGAAGCCGGCGGTCTCGTTTGTGATTTTGAAGGAAACAACGGCTATTTACGTAGTGGAAATATCATTGCTGCCCCAAGTCGGGTATTAAAAGAAATACTAAACAAAATTCGCCCTTGCTTAGGCGTTGATTTCAAAAACTAAAAACATTGAAAAAATAACCGCACTTTTTATGGAAGTGCGGTCAAAAAATAAAAAATTTCACATAGAATCAAGCTACACGCAATACTCAATTTACCCTTGCCACCCATAAAAAATTTACATAGAATGGCGCTGTTTAGTTTCATACTGGGTACAAGCCAATTATGTTATCAATCAATCAATCAATCAATCAATCAATCAATCAATCAATCAATCAATCAATCAATCAAATTATCGTCTTTCTTTTCTAAAAAATCTATTATCTCACAACTACTTTCTTTCAGATCCAATCTTCTCTCTAAGAAAAATCATATTGACAAATTTGATAGTTAAGCCAATTTATCACCGACTAGATTTTAAAACCTCAACGAACTAAAAGTAAAAAAAAATTTACTTGCGACACAACCTGACGCTTGGTGTAAGCAAATTTTTGATAAATTATATGCACCAATTCGCAATGATTTAAGAAAATGAAAAAGAATCATCAACTTGCACAACGTTTAGCACAACTATTAGGTAAACTTAATCAAGGGACTCGGCTTGATGTTCACCAATTATCTGAAGAATTTGGTGTTTCATTACGCACCATTCAGCGTGATATAAACCGCTTTGATTTTTTAGAGTGGGAAGAAAAAGGTGCGAGATATTACAAAATTAACCGTCAAAGACTGAGGTTTCTCACGGAAGAAGATATTCAACGCTTCGCCCTTTTTGTGAGCGTGGCAGATTTATTCCCTAAAATCGACCAACAGTTTTATCAAGAAAAACTGACCCAAAGCGTGCAAGTTAAAGGTTTTCAATATGAAAGCATTCATCATCTTGAAAAAGAATTTAACCAACTGCAACAAGCCATTCAACAACGCAATTTCGTTAGTTTTAAATATAAGAAATTGAATACCGAAGAAGGCAAATATTACAAAATCGCCCCTTACAGCCTGATTAACAAAAATGGTATCTGGTATCTCATCGGGACAGATCAAGACAAACAAAAAACCTTTTGTTTTACCCAATTAAGTGCGGTCGAAATGTTGAATGAATCTTTCACACCTAACCCGCAACTGCTGGAAGAAATCACAAAAAATGACAGCATTTCCCACGGCAACCAATTAAGTGAAGTACTTATTAAAGTCTCCGCCTTCGCCGCCCCCTATTTCTTACGCCGTAATTTACTGCCGAATCAAAAACTCGTTCACAAAGCAGAAAACGGCGAACTGATATTATCCAGCGAAAATGTCCACGAACTGGATATTGTGCCACTGGTGCAATATTGGATACCGCATTTGACGATTATTAATCCGAGTGAATTACAGGGAAAAATGATCGAAAAGTTACAAAATTATTTATCAAATCAAAATTAAGGAAAAATTATGTCTAATGAATTATTAAATGAAAGTTTTAACAGCTCTACTTCTATAGAAAAGCAACAACAATTCTTAAATTATATTTCTCAAATTAATGAGGTAATTAAGACAATTTTTAATGAAGAAAAAGAAATTTTAAATAGTATAACTAAATTATATAAGGATATAAAAACAACACAACTTGTCATTCCTGTTATTGGAGGTTTTAGTGCAGGAAAAAGTACACTCATTAACTCTTTTTTAGGTAAAGAATACTTATCTACAGACGTAAGACCGGAAACTGCACTTGCAGCCGAATTACATTATAGTGAAGATGAGAAAATTGTTGCTATAACAACTAATGATATGAAAGAAGAGTATCCTATTGAGCAAGGAAATTTACTAAAAGAAAAAGCCGGTAATTATAAATACCTTCAGTATTATATTAATTCAGAAAAACTAAAAAATATCTCTCCATTAATTTTAGTCGATATGCCTGGATTTGACTCTCCATTACAAGGGCATAATAAAGCAATCCACACTTATTTAAATAGGCAAGCTCATTTTATTATTTTAATTAATATCGAAGATGGAACGGTTGTATCTTCTTTATCTAAAGAAATAGGTGCCTTACAAGAATTTGGTAAAGGTTTTACATTTTGTCTAAGTAAAACAAATTTAAGACCAACATCACAAGTAAAAGAAATTCAAGAAGATATTGCAGAATATTTACTTGATGAATTCGACTATGACAGAGAAATTATCTTATTGGATAACAATGGTGGTGAAAATCTTAATAAGATTTTAACTGGTATTGATCCTAATCAGTTCTTTAATTCAATTTTCATTGAAAGACTAAAAGAAAATAATCAAGAAATAATCAATAATATTCAATCTAAACTAACAACTCTGGATACGGATAAAGAATCAGTCAAAAATGCAATACGGGATCTAAACAATGGAATAAAGAATTTAGAACTAGAAAAGGATAAAATTCTAAAATCTCTGGAAAGAGATAATGAACAAGATATTAGATATATTATTAGTCGTGTTTGTGAAGAAATTTATAATAAAGCGAGTTACTTAGCTTCAATTGGTATAAATAACCCTGAAGCATTAAAAAGAGAATTAGAATACAGCGTACAAACCACATTAACTGCTGAATTAAAAGAAAAGGTTAAAAAAAGAGCTATTCAAGAAATGACTAAATTTAGCCATGTCGCTGAATTAGGACTTTCTAGTGCATTATCTTCTTTAAATATGGATAGTAAATTTATTCAGGATATTGTGGATAGTTGTAAAAAATCTGTTGAAGATACAAGTATTGATATGAGCGATATTGTTAAAAGTGTATCTGCCTTAGCAAGTGTATTTTCAGGCGGCATATTAGCTACAATAGCGAGAATATTAACAGCAGCACTGCCATTTCTTGAAGGTATTTTTAAGTTGTTTAGTAGTAACTCCTCTGGTGAGGAAGAGGATCCCGTAGCCAAATTAGAAGAAAAAATCAAACGTGATGTCGTAAACGAATTAAGACGAAAACTAGAAGAAATTTTCCCAAATATTTTTAATGAGGCGATTAACCGAATGATTGTAGGCATTGCAGATGAATTTAGTAAATCAATAAAAAATCAAAAAGAATCTATTGAAGGTGAATTACAAATGAAAGAAAAAGAATCATTCAATATTGAAAGACGTATTGCTGAATTAAAAACAGCACAAAATACTGTATCAAGATTATCTCAAAAATTTTTAAATAGTGAGGTGTAAATTATGAATATTGTTGAACGTATCTCTAAAATTGAATCCTTTTTAAATAACCCAATAATTCAAAATAGTGATGAATTTTTAGCGTATGCATTGGCGAATAAAAAAGGAATTAAAGAAAAAATCGAGCTAGAAAACGATCTTAAAGATATGGAGGATCAATCACGCTTATTAAGAGTGGGAATTATAGGTCGAGTAAAAGCTGGAAAATCTTCATTGTTAAATGCTTTACTTTTTGATGGAGAAAATATTCTTCCAAAAGCCGCAACACCAATGACAGCGGCTTTAACAATAATAGAATATGGAGAAAAAATTCAAGCAGAAGTTGATTTTTTTACTCAAAAAGACATTGATAATATTGAGTCTGAAGCTAAAAAATATCTAAAAGCTTTCGATCAGTTAAAAGAGAGCAAACGGGATGAATTACGAAAACAAGGTAAACTGGCAACTATTCAGCTAGAAGAAAGAGCAGAAAAAGCAGCCAAAAGAGAGATGAAGGATCATCCTTATAGTGCATCTTATGATCAATATCAAAGGATTAAAGAAAGCCAAGTCAGTCTATCTGAATTAAAAAAATTTAATAATTTGGAGGCGGAAACAATAGAAGATCTTTTTAATTCAAAATTAGCTGAATTTGTGGGTTCAAATGGGCGTTATATGCCATTTACCAAGTCCGTTAAAATTTATATCCCTAATGAGAAAATAAAAGATCTGGAAATCATTGACACGCCGGGACTTAATGACCCTGTAAAATCTCGTGAAGAACGTACAGAACAATTATTAAGCAAATGTGATGTGGTATTTATTGTCTCTCCTGCCGGGCAATTCTTAAGCCGAGAAGATTTTCAATTAATCTCTCGTGTTACCGGTCAAGCAGGTATACGAGAAATTCATCTTATTGCAAGCCAATCGGATATGCAGTTTTACGGTAGTGAAAAGAGAGAGAGTATTTCTCTTACCATAGATAATTTATCAAAAAAATTAACAGGTACATTAAAAAATTTAAATAAAGATCAGAATGGTAAAGAGGAAAGTATAGGGATTAATGAAACAATACTTAATGATTTAAAAAAGAATAATGTAATTTGTAGCTCTAGCATTGCATTTAACCTAGCTAAACATTTAGAAAATCCTAAAAAATATGATGAAAATGAAAAATTTGTTTGGGATAACTTAAAATCACATTACTCAGAATTGGATAAAAATACAGATGTTGTTAAAGAAACGCTGTTAGAATTATCTGCTATACCTAAAATAGAAAAAATCATTAAAGATGTCACAGTAAAAAAAGAAGATATATTATGTCAAAGAATTAATGATTTAATCTCAGCGCAGAATAATACTATTGAAGAGTATATCCAAAAACTCTCTGATTACACACAAAATAAAATTAATGAAATTAACAATTCAAATATTAATGAATTAAATAACCAGGTAGAAAGGTTGATAGATGCCTCAGAAAATCTTTCTATTGAGATGAACGAAAAATACAATGATGTAATTTGGAATTATAAAAGGGAGCTGGATAAAGACTTAAATAAGTATTTAGATTATCATTTAAGTGAGTTTTCACCGGATGATGCAAGAGATACAAAAAGCGAAACTAAAACCGAATATTATGATGTTAAAGTAAAAACTTTTGCTCGTAAAGTTTGGAGTGTTGTTACTTTCGGTTGGGGAGATGATTATACTTATGAAACCCGTAGCCGTGATGTTACAACTCAATATCGTGTTGTTTACGCAAACCAAATTCGAGATTCTATTCAGCGAATATTGAATGATTTAGGAGAAAGCCTCAATAAGGTCATAAACAATAAACGAAATGCCTTAGAAAAAGAGCTACGGAAAGAAATGGAAGTTGCATTTAATGAATTTTGTCAGAAATATCAGTTAAAATTACCTAAGAAAAGTCTGTTAAATGCGATTGATGTTGTCATTAAAAATCTTCCGGATGAAAAAATTAAGTTAGATAAAAACTTGCCTTCCGAAATTGATAAAGGCGGTGTTTTAAGAGAATCTGAAGGGGATCGTTTCATTACAGAAAGTAGAAATTATTTAATGAATCTAAAACGCAATAAAGAAAAAGAGATTGATTCTAAAATAGAAAACACGATTTCTGTCTTAAAAAATGTGGAACTCTCCAAAGATTTAGTCTCTCATTTAAATAAAGACATTACGAATCTAGTGAGAGATATAGAAAACAAAGAAGAAAGTTTAAGAAAATGGTCTAATTTAAACCAAGAAATTAAAGGACTATAAGGGGCATTCTATGCGTAAAGAGTTACAATCAATTTTAACAGAGGTGGATAACACCTCTAAATTTAAGTTTTTATTTAAAAAGTCTAAAATAGTTGCAGCAATTGAAAATGAACTTGAAATTGTTGATAAACAACTTGATGATATAGATCAACGGTTGTATTTTTTAGATCAACATCTAGAAAATACAGCGAATGAGCTATCAAATACTAAAGAAAAGCTATCTCAAACTGAGAATAATTTAGCAAATACAGATAATGAACTATCAAACACTAAAAATAAGTTATCTCAAACCGAGAACGAGTTATCCAATACAGCCGGTAAATTAGAAAAATCCCAAGAAGAGCTATCATTAAAAAACAATCTACTTCTTGATACTGAAAAGAAATTAGAAAACACGTCTAATAAATTAAAGGACTCAACGCTAAGAGAAAAATTAGTTGCCTCATTAATTGATCCTAATGTGGGGCTAGATCAAGCAGGCAATTTTTACTTTAAAAACAAAACTAAAGTTGCTGTTGCAGGTGGATTTAGTGCGGGAAAATCTGAATTTATTAGTAGTTTATTTAAAGATAAAGAGCTAAAACTTGCTTCCAGTGTAGAGCCTACAACTGCTATTCCAACTTATATTATAAATAGTGATAAAACTCAACTTTGGGCAAAAAATAAATTTGATAAATTAATTGATTTATTTGAGATTGATGAGGAAATACACCATAAACTTACACATAAATTTTTTACAGAATTTAAAATCAATTTAAAATCTCTTGTATCCGGTTTATGTTTAAAAACGCTAATACCTTTTGAGTATTTATGTTTTATTGATACGCCGGGATATAATCCGGCAAATTTACAAGGAAGCTCAACAAATGAAGATATGCAAACCGCATTTGATTTTATTAAAGAATCGGACGCACTGATTTGGGTAATCGGATTAGATTCCAACGGTACAATGCCGAAAAGTGATTTAGATTTTTTGAGAAAAGTGCTTGATGATTCTCCTAAAATGCCAATTTATATCGTATTAAATAAGGCAGATTTAAAACCATTAAATATAGTTAAAGAAATAATGGATGAAATCCAAGAAATCTTAAAAGACGATGAGCTCCCTATTGCCGGGATTTCAGCCTATAGTTCTTTATCTCGAAAAGAACTAGCCTTCTATAAACAATCAAAATTTGATTTTATCTCTAGCTTAAATATTCGTCCATCTCAAAGACTATTAAGTGAAATCTGGGGGGGGGAGGGGAGAATTTAACTCCTACTTCTTTCCCAATAGAAAATGATGAGACTAAAGTTCATTCAAAAGACGATCCTAAAACAATGTTTGAGAAATTAAAAAAAACAAAATATAGTGCTAAAGGTAAAGCTGGTTTTATTACGTTTTCAAGGCGATTGGATTTACCTAAAGAGATTCAAAAATCTTTAGCTAAAATGATTATAAAACAAGAGATTCCTCATTATATTGGTAATAGTCTTGCTCGTAACCCTACTTTACATAAAGAAGCTCAGTTAATATTGGCTGAAAATAAATTTTATAAAAATGATTTAGCCGAAAATAAAAACTTATGTGATTTATTAAAAACAAAATATCGTTCAGAAGATATTGTGCAAAAAATGTTGAACTGGTAAATATATAAAAGGATAAAAAACAATGCCTATCGCCCAAACCCTTAAAACCTATTTCCGTGAACATCGGGATATTGATAACTACGCAGAAGATTTTCGCTTGCGAATTCACCGTGCGATTAGTTGGTTAGAAAAATCTGAAAATGCGAAAGAATTGGATGATTTAGATACACAATTTATTGCATTATGGATTTCATTTAATTCGGCGTATGCAAGGGAACTTGATGTCAATACCGGTGATCGTAATACCTTTAATCTATTTCTACACTTAATTTGTCGCTGTGATAAAGAGCAACGGCTCTACAATTTAGTGTGGCATAAATTTTCTCAGTCAATCCGCTTATTAATAAAAAATCAATTTGTTTACCAGCCGTTTTGGGATTATCACAATGGTAAAATTTCAGAGAGGGAATTTCTGCTTGCTTTTGAGAGAAGTAAAGATAAAGCCTATTCCGCTTTAGAAAGAGGTGAAACGCAATATATTTTAGAGGTAATTTTTTCCTGTTTATATACTTTACGCAATCAAATTCTACATGGTGGTGCAACTTATAATAGCCGTGCTAACCGAGAACAATTAAAAGACGGTTGTCGAGTGTTGTCGTTGCTAATTCCTGAAATGTTGCAAATTATGATGGAAAACCATCAAGAAATAAATTGGGGTAAACCCTACTATCCTGTTATCCGTGATTAAAATAAGGAGATAAAAATGCCGATACCATTTCCAAAACCGATGCAATGGCATTGCAAAAAATGTGAATGGAAAGATTCAGTGTTAAACACTGGTGATGTGCTTATCTCGCACTTTGAATGTTGTCCTCAATGTGGAGAGGAAGTTGAATTAAAAGCGTGCCAAGCAAATTCTTTTTGGGATAAGGTCAAATCCCTCTTTTAGTTTAGGCAATCTCTCTATTTTATAGACTTCCCTACTGCGTTCAGTTTCCCTCATAAAGAAACCGCACTTAGCCTTGAAATAAGCAATACTCAGGTAAAGTGCGGTTATTTTTTATCGTTTTTTATTCCGGAAAAATCTCTTCCAAAATCAAGGCTAATCCATCCTCATTATTTGTTGCGGTAACACGATTGGCGGCTTGTTTTATCTCTTCGGGGGCATTACCCATTGCCACACCAAGCCCGACATTTTTCAGCATATCCAAGTCGTTAAAATTATCGCCAAAGGCAACCGTTTCCTCAATTTTGACATGGAAATAATCTTCTAAAAAACGCACTGCATTGCCTTTTGTAGCAGATTGATGCATCACTTCTAAGAAATTTTGGTGAGAACGGAAAATACTTAAATGAGGAAAAGCCGCTTTCAAGCGTTTTTCAACCTCAATAATTTCATCAGCTTCACCAATAATTTGAATTTTGTGTGGTGAATAAATCGCTTTTTCATCATAAGGATCGATTTGGATTTTCGTGACACTCTTTTCAAAAATAACCCATTTATTATTCACATCACGCGCCACACAGTCGTCATTGGTGTAATAGTTCACCCCCAGTTCCGGGTGTTGTGCCAAAACCTGATTAATTTTTTGAATATCCTCTGAGGAAATGTTCACCGAATAAAGTGCGGTCAAATTTCGATCTAAAATCAATGCGCCGCTAAATGCCACAATGACATTGTAATCTTCTATTTGCTTGGCATAAGGCAAAATACCAAGGGGGGAACGGGCTGAAATCGGTACGAAAGGGATCCCTTTACGGGTGATACGTTGAATAGCAGCTAAAGTTCTTGGGGAAATTCGATGATCTGAGGTGAGTAAGGTTCCGTCAAAATCACTAAATACGGCTTTATACATAGTTACTCCAAATGTTGCTCTTTTTCCAATAAATAAGGGTCGGTAAACCCTAACTGTTGCATAATCTGTGTTTCGAGGCTTTCCATTTCTTCGGCTTCATCATCTTCAATATGATCATAGCCTAATAAATGTAAACTGCCGTGCACCACCATATGCGCCCAATGCGCCATGAGTGGTTTTTCTTGCTCGATGGCTTCACGCTCTACCACTTGGCGACAAATCACTAAATCGCCCAATAAAGGTAATTCGACTTCATCAGGACATTCAAAGGGAAAAGAAAGCACATTTGTCGGGCGATCTTTTCCACGATAAGTGAGATTGAGTTCGTGGCTTTCCGCTTCATCTACAATACGCACCGTCATTTCCACGTTATCGCTTTCCGGCTGTACGGCGGCGCTTGCCCATTGAGTAATTTGTTGTTCCGTTGGCAAACCTTGCGTATTTTCAGTGGCGATCTGTAAATCAATGATGATATTGCCCACATTATTCTCCTAAATTCTCGATTAAAATTGACCGCTCTTTTTCCCGTTCGGCTTTGCGTTCTTCCGCTAACGCCTTGCGGCGGATTTCGTCTTGGATTTCCCAAGCTTCATAGGCTTGAACCACTTTTGCCACCACAGGATGTCGCACAATATCTTGGCTATCAAAATAATTGAAACTGAGCTCAGGGACGCTTTCTAACACTTCAATGGCATGGCGTAAACCCGATTTGGTGCTACGAGGCAAATCAATTTGTGTCACATCACCGGTGATCACCGCTTTGGAATTAAAACCGATACGGGTGAGAAACATTTTCATCTGTTCAACTGTGGTGTTTTGGCTTTCATCTAAAATGATAAAGCTATCGTTTAATGTGCGCCCCCGCATATAGGCTAACGGCGCAATTTCAATCACATTACGCTCCATCAATTTTTGCACCCGTTCAAAGCCGAGCATTTCAAATAAAGCATCATACAGTGGGCGTAAATAAGGCTCGATTTTTTGCCCTAAATCCCCGGGTAAGAAACCGAGTTTTTCTCCCGCCTCAACCGCAGGACGGGTTAATAAGATACGGCGGATTTCTTGCCGCTCTAGGGCTTCCACCGCTGCAGCTACGGCTAAAAAGGTTTTTCCCGTCCCCGCAGGACCGATACCAAAACTGATATCGTGGGTTAAAATATTATGCAAATATCGAATTTGATTTTCACCACGCGGCTTAATTACCCCCCGTTTTGTTTTAATTGTTGTGCTATAAACTTGATTTTCAGCGCCACTTTCCGATTGAGAAAGCATTCGACTTTCTTGTAAAGCAATATGCACTTCTTCCAAATCCAACTCTTTCACTTTTCCCTTAATCGGAGCGGTTTCCACATATAAATCTTGGATTAATTTAACCGCACGTTGAAGGCGTTTTTCGTGGTGAGGTTTGGGATTCTCTTCAGAGGATTTGAGGGTAAAGGTGAAATTATTGCGGGCGATATTCAGGTTAAACTCTTTTTCGATCAGTTTAAGATGCTCATCAAATGCACCGCAAAGGGATTGAAGGCGTGTATTATCTTGAGGTTCCAGGGTAAATGTTGTCATTAATTTTGATATTGAGTGATTTAAATTTAGGGGCTATTTTAGCTTAATCCGATTTTATTTACATCGGGTTTCACCAATGGCGAAACCCTATATCTTATAAAAAACCAACGTTTCCGATTGGCAATACTATTTCATTTCAGGAAATAACATATTGAGCACGTCTAAGGTTACCCGGCGGGATTTTCCAATATATGGAAAAATATGCATCATCATCATTGGATTAAAATTAGCTTCAATCACCCCCCATGATTTTAGATGAGGCTCAGCCGGTTTTGCCAAATCCGGGATGATTAAATCCAGGCCGCATATTGCCGCCCCCATAGCCTTGGAAATGCCCACTGCAATTTTTTTATAACTCTCGTGCATTTGATCTGTCATATCAATGGAATCCCCACCGGTACTAATATTTGAATTAGCCCGTAATTGTACGATCTGATCTCTTGGCGGGATGGAATCAATTGTCCATCCTTGTTCTTTTAATTGAAGTTTTTCAATATCGCCTAGCGCAATTTTTTTCAATGGAGTACGGCTACCATCGCCACGTAATGGGTGCTCATTTTTCATTGCAACCAATTCTTTGATGGAATGCACACCATCTCCCATCACATTTGCCGGTACACGAAGCAATACGGCAAGGGTTTCCCCCCCTAATACGAAGAAACGATATTCCGTGCCCGCCAAATAATCTTCTACCATGATCTCTTTATCTTCACGGAAGGCAATTTCCACGGCTTTAGCAAAATCATCACGGTTTTGTAAGCCTTGTTGGAAAATCGTAATACCAAGCCCAAAATTGGTGGATTTCGGCTTAATCACCACAGCACGGTTTTCAAAAAGTGGGAAATTTTTGACCGCACTTTCTATATCGGTAAATTCCACACTTCTCGGCACATTAAAACCGGCTTTTGCCAACACTTTTTTCGTCACCACTTTATTTTCCATAATTAAAGGTGAAATATAACGATCATATGAGGTCATATTGCCGTTTTTTACATATTCAATATGATCGCCATATTGCAGGCTCAAGAACTGATCACGCTCATCCAAAATTTCAATCTTCAACCCCTTCCGGATCGCATCAAACATTAATGCTTGCGTTGAAAGCTCCATTTTGTCAAAGGCGGATAGGGCATAAAAACGTTCTAAAGCATTTTTCTTATTACCTTTCGCAATATCTGCCCCCAGTTTTTGATCACCGCCAAATTTCTCCATGGCAATAACCACATTTGCGCAGAGCGTGTCACCCGGGTTCTCAAATTGTGCAAATTTTTCTTTTACAATGCTTTTAATTTCATCACTTGCTTGAATAGCATTAAGCATATTCTGCATTTCTAGTAAGAGTAGCTCCCCTTCTACAGAATACGCTGTTGGTGATAAAGGATCTTCCCAAGACACTTCTGCAAGACGGGTTTTGCCTAATTCTATATCTTCTTGAGAGGCGGTATGATCCAACCATGCCATCAGTAAAATGAAATAATGGATAAATTTCGCATCTTCCAGTGTCATACCGTAAGGCGCAAAAGGATTGAGATCAAAAAGGCGAAATTCAAGATATTGAATACCGGTTTTGACTAAATCACGGGCTTTTTTAGCACCACGTAAACGAACATTAGAATAAAATTCTTTCTCCGCAATCAACTTTCCACTATTCACCCAATATTCAAGACTATCGGCATAGGCCTGTAAATTTTCAAAAGAAACCTTGATTTCAGGATCATTCACATAACCGAAAGGACCTGATCGCAGGCTGCGCACATATTGATTTGGTTTGAGTGGAGAGCTCCCTCGGAAATATTTTTTATCTACTGTTGGCGTAGCAGAAAAGAAATAAAGCAGAACCCATTGGTAACGTAGGAAGTTTTTCGCAATTTTGAGGTATAAATCATTTTGAAAATCAACCGCACTTTTTTGTTCATTTTGTGAATTGAACAAGGCATCGACAAATTCAGTATCTAATTGGAAATTATAGTGAATGCCACTCACCATCTGTTTGTACTTGCCGTAGCTTTTCACTAAATATTCACGATATGCGACATCCTCCTCATCCTCTAATTGTGCGACTTTAATTTTCGCTTCCGGCGGCAACCCTGCCGGCATACTCAATGGAAAAAGATATTCATCTTCTGGCAATGTACGCAATACGACTTCATGGATAGCCGAAAGCCAGCGTAATGCCTCCTCCAATGTTTTAGACGGTGGCGTGATCAATTCAAGCTGGCTTTCTGCAAAATCAGTTTGAATATAAGGATGAAAACGCCGACTACCAAAAGCCTTAGGATGTTCAGTTGTCACAATCGATCCATCCGCTAACACACGTTGGCTTTCTTTTTCAATACCAAATAATCCCTGTTGAAAAAGTAATTCAAGATGGTTCTGTTTAATAAGGTTTTGGATATTCATAAAGTCTCCTTTCTATTAAGAATAATTTCCCTAATATTATGGTCAGGTTTTTAAGAAAAATAAATAGGAAATATAGCAAGTATATTTTGTTATGCTTCATTTTTTTTGTGTACTGTAAGCCGAAATTGCTGAGTATTGGGTTTAAAATTTAATTGAAAATGACGAATCCACCTGCAATTCAATGCTCGTATCTTGATTTGCCGGGATGATATGGTGTAGCGGTATCACATAGGTTGAGCTTAAATCCTTCCTCGTTATCTCGTGTCTTATTTTTTCTTGTCCATTCACTAATATTCTAAGTGCGGTATATCGAGGTTGAACTCCATCCCATTATTCGTGCACAACCATAAGGGGAAGCAAATAACAAATTCGATTCTTTTTCGCTCGAGGAACAAAAACCGATTTCGTAAATTTTGGTTCACAGATGTCAGCAAGTTTAAATGTGATGAAGGCAAACTTTATTTATCGCCAATTAAAGATCTGTTTAACGGTGAGATTATCGCTTAGCACTAAGCCCGAATTTTGAGCAGATTAGCGGAATGATAGAACAGGCGATTTTAAAGTCCCATTCTTTATTCAAACCAAGGGAGAGCAGTATCAAATGCATGGTTATCAATGTTTGTTGAAGGAAAATGAGATTAGCCAAAGGATGTCAAGAAAAGGAAATTGTCCGGATACATAGTGCGATGGCGCACTTTTTTGTCCGATTAAAAAATATTATTACGGCAAGCGGTTTGAAACCTTTGAGCAGTTTGAAAAGCTATCAATGAATATATTCATTGCTATAATTATGAACAGATTCAAATTAAACTAAAAGGACTAAGCCCTGTGGAGTACAGAACTTAGTCCTTGAATTAAAAGAATCTCACTTTTTGAGATCACACCAAATTGTTATGCTATTTTTTATTCAATCAAAAACTACTTTTGGTAAAGTGGGGTAGGTCCTTGTGTCCCTCCATTCTCTTGCCCCGCTTCTTGATGCAATTTCAACACGGAGCCGGCTGCGGTGATCTCTACACGACGGTTAGGACGTAAGCAGTCCTTTTCTTCTTGGCTTGCGTGACGGAAACCTTCACAAGCTTTAATTTGTGGATTCTTACCATAACCAATCGCAGTAATTTGTGCAACGACACTCTCTTCAATTAAACGTGCTTTCACACGATTTGCACGACGTTGAGAAAGATTCATATTATATGCATCTGAACCTAAACGGTCAGTGTAACCGGCAACTTTAACTTCTTTTGCACCAGAGGATTTTAACTGAGCAGCCACATTATCAACCACTTCTTTACCACGTGGCGTCAATACGTCTTTATCAAAATCAAATAGGAAATCACCACTTAACGTATAAGCAAAGTTACCGTTACATCCGTTTGGATACCAAAAGAAACTTTGCGCATTATGGTTTTTATCAAACAAAACTTTATATTGGCAAATTTTATGCACACCATTTTCACGATAGTTAAATGCATAATCCCATTCTTCTACGCCATATAAGCCCTCTGAAAAATGCGGACGACCAATCAAATTGTATAGCTGATCTTTATTCATACCACGTTCAATCATTCGTACATTATCCCAATTTGGCCATGAACCGAATTGGCTACCATCGTGATTAAAACCGGACTTATCAATTTTTGGCCATACAAGTTGTGGCACTTGAACACCATCAACATCTTTATATTCAGGCATACCTTCTGGCGTAACTTTACTTAAGTTACCACAGGCAGCCACAGTTGCAATAGCAACGGTTGAGAATAAAATACGGGATAATTTCATACCTTTTACCTTTTAACGGTTAAAGTGCCCCCTTAATTATCAAGAAGACACACAACTAAACGCAACAAATCTTACACGAGAAAACTATTAAAGTTTCGGGCGCTTATACTAATCTCAAAAGGCAATTTTGTAAACATCCAACAATATCTAACTCCCTCAATTTTCAATGGTTTTTTGTAAAGAAATGTAAATAAAAAATTAATGAATAAAATCTTGGGCATTTTTATGCATATAACGCTGAATCAGACTATCCATCCGTTCTTCCGCCTGCTGCCCTAACTTCTGTAGTAATGTTTTTTTCACTTTGTATGTAATACCAACCACCGATTTTTCTTTCATTGCTTCAAGTAACAAATCATCGCTGGTAGACACGCCATCAATTAGTGCCAATTCTAAGGCTTGAGTTCCGAACCAATGTTCCCCCGTTGCAACCTTATCTATATCCAAGTGCGGTCGATTTTGTTGAACAAATTGTTTAAATAATTGATGGGTTTCTTCTAATTCTTGCTGGAATTTTTGTTTTCCTTTCTCCGTATTTTCACCTAATACGGTCATCGTTCGCTTAAATTCTCCAGCCGTCATTACATCCACATCAACATCGTGTTTTTTCAATAAACGATGAATATTTGGCATTTGCGCAACCACCCCAATAGACCCCAAAATGGCAAAAGGTGCGGCAATAATGTTATCTGCCACACAAGCCATCATATAACCGCCACTGGCTGCGACTTTATCGACCGCCACCGTTAATTTAATGCCCTTTTGCTTTAAACGTATCAATTGAGAAGCGGCTAAACCGTATCCATGAACAACCCCGCCAGGACTTTCTAAACGCAGTAATACCTCATCTTCCGGTTTTGCAACATGAAGAATCGCTGAGATTTCTTCACGAAGTGCGGTTGTTTGCGAAGCCAAAATATCGCCTTTAAAATCTAAAACATAAACACAAGGCTTTAACGTTTCAATCGGCTCCCCTTTTTTCAGTTTGGCTTTCAACGCCTTCGCTTTTTGTTTTTCTTCTTTCTTTTCCGCTTTTTCTTGCTGCTTCAACTCATCTTCCGACAAATGAAAATGACGCAACTGTTTTACGGTATTCTCAAAATGTTCCGATAGATCCGTAATAACCAACTCCCCTTGCAACCCCGCCTTATGCTGACGTGCAGAAATAATAAAAGCGATAATTGCTGTAATAACCAATAAAATTGTCAAAATTTCCAAAATAAAAATACCGTAACCGGTTAAAATATCTGACCACATAAATAGCCTCCTCTCATTAACAAGCCGAGTATTGTACTTTACTCTCCCCCTAAGCCCTAACTTTTTATGGAAAATTTCGTGATTTAAGGTAAACTAGCCACATTTTTTTATCCCCTAATTTTATAGCGAGAGGTTTATATGTCTAAAATTGCATCAATTGTTGATGTATTACAAGGAAAAGTCTCGATTGGTGAAACTGTTACAGTACGAGGTTGGGTTCGTACCCGTCGTGATTCCAAGGCTGGATTGTCTTTCTTAGCAGTATATGACGGTTCTTGTTTTGATCCGATTCAAGCCATCATTAACAACGATATTGAAAACTATGAAGCCGAGATTTTACGCCTGACTACCGGGTGTTCTGTGATCGTAACAGGTAAAATCGTTGAGTCACCTGCTGAAGGTCAAGCCGTTGAGTTACAAGCAGAAAAAGTTGAAGTGACCGGGTTTGTCGAAGATCCGGATACCTATCCAATGGCGGCAAAACGCCATTCTATTGAATACTTGCGGGAGGTGGCTCATTTACGTCCGCGTACCAATATTATTGGTGCCGTTGCCCGAGTGCGTCATTGTTTGGCGCAAGCTATTCACCGTTTCTTCCACGAACAAGGTTTCTATTGGGTCGCAACACCACTGATTACAGCTTCCGATACCGAAGGGGCGGGTGAAATGTTCCGAGTTTCCACATTGGATCTCGAAAATCTTCCACGTGATGAAAAAGGTGCGGTCGATTTTAGCCAAGATTTCTTTGGCAAGGAATCGTTTTTAACGGTTTCCGGTCAATTAAATGGTGAAACCTATGCTTGTGCATTAAGTAAAATTTATACGTTTGGTCCGACTTTCCGTGCTGAAAATTCCAATACCACCCGTCATTTAGCTGAATTTTGGATGGTCGAACCCGAAATGGCCTTTGCCACCTTGGCAGACAATGCCAAACTTGCCGAAGATATGTTGAAATATGTCTTCCGAGCTGTGTTATCCGAACGCAAAGATGATCTCGCCTTCTTTGAAAAACACGTGGATAAAGAGGTGATTACCCGTTTAGAAAACTTCATCAATTCCGATTTTGCTCAAATTGATTATACCGATGCCATTGAGGTGTTATTAAAATCTGGTAAGAAATTTGAATTCCCGGTATCTTGGGGAATTGATCTCTCCTCCGAACATGAGCGCTATTTAGCGGAAGAATATTTCAAATCACCGGTTGTGGTAAAAAACTATCCAAAAGACATTAAAGCCTTTTATATGCGTTTAAATGATGATGGCAAAACCGTTGCGGCAATGGATGTTCTTGCACCGGGAATTGGTGAAATTATTGGCGGTTCACAACGTGAAGAACGGTTGGAAGTGCTAGATAAACGTATGGAAGAAATGGGATTAAACCCTGAAGATTATTGGTGGTATCGTGATCTTCGTAAATACGGTACGGTGCCTCACTCAGGCTTCGGTCTTGGTTTTGAACGCTTAATCGTTTATGTGACAGGCGTACAAAATATCCGTGATGTGATTCCATTCCCACGTGCACCAAGAAATGCGAACTTCTAATTAAAAGCATTTAAAAATTGACCGCACTTTTATGTGCGGTCAAATTTTTTATTTTTAAGGAAAGTGATATGAACAAAATTGAACAACTTTTTGCTAATAATTCAAGCTGGGCACAGCGAATGAAAGAGGAAAATTCCACCTATTTCAAAGAACTTGCCGATCACCAAACCCCTCATTACCTTTGGATTGGTTGCTCCGATAGTCGTGTTCCCGCTGAAAAACTCACGAATTTAGAACCCGGTGAATTATTTGTTCACCGAAATGTGGCAAATCAAGTCATTCACACGGATCTGAATTGCCTTTCTGTTGTGCAATATGCCGTGGATGTACTTAATATTGAGCATATTATCATTTGTGGTCATACCAATTGTGGGGGCATAAAAGCGGCGATGGCCGATCATGATCTTGGATTAATCAATAATTGGCTACTCCATATTCGTGATATTTGGTTTAAACACGGTCATATGCTCGGTAAACTTTCCCCGGAAAAACGCGCGGATATGCTCACTAAAATTAATGTTGCCGAACAAGTCTATAACCTTGGTCGTTCCTCTATTGTGAAAAGTGCTTGGGAACGAGGACAAAAGCTCTCTCTACACGGTTGGGTTTATGACGTTAACGATGGTTTTTTAGTGGATCAAGGGGTAATGGCAACTAGCCGTGAAACCCTTGAAATATCCTATCGTAATGCCATTGCCCGTTTGCTAACCTTGGAAGAAGAGGATATTCTCAAAAAAGAGCTGGATAAATAAGCAAAAAAGTGAGGTATTATGTAGCAAATGCACAAGAATAGAAATTTTAACAGAATGTAGGGACACACTGCGTGTGTCCGTTATAAAAATCAATTATTTCAAT